>NZ_JBANBK010000079.1:0-40548 GCF_053572325.1 Bradyrhizobium sp. UFLA05-112
GAGATGTCGCAGCCCGGCCGAACAAGGAGATGGCCAATAACGAAAGCGCTTGACACCAATCGCCCCATACAAGTCCTCTGGCGCAAAGCGGACCTTCTGCGGGATGCGCACGTCTGCGATGGGGCCAGAACCGGACAGGAAGTCGAAAGCGACCACGGCATCTCGAAGCTATTGCCAGCTTCCGGCAGCCCCATGCACGAAGGAGGCTTCTTCCAACGTTCCCCTGCTCATTCCTGCTTGGAAGATTTGACTTCCAGAAACGACCCGAATGTCATTGTGTTGCTTCAATGAACCATTTTGGGTGATGGTCTTTGAAATAGCATTTGGTCCGGTGACACCAAAGACCGGCGGATAAACTGATTTTCCCAGCAGCTTGGCTGCTACTTGCTTTGCAAATCGGCCCGCTTGCGCAGTCGGCGACTGCACGGCTCGAACGTTCTGGGTAATTCCATTGAGGATATCTGTCCAAACGGGATGCTTCGGCTCGCTCGCAAATAGGCAGTTGTGCACACTGTTCGTGATCGAGCGATCGTTGGGCCAGGTCCATTCCCGCTCGACAAAAATGACTCCCGCGTCAAATTCAAATCTCTTTCTGAACAGAACGTCAGTGTCGCAGTAAACTCCACCACAGTGATCCATCAAGAGGTATCGGACAGTGTCGACAACCCAAATGAATTTGGGCATCTGGGAGATCGTACTCTCATAATACTCAGGATAGTTTTTCTTGATGAATTGCACGATGTCATCGTCGTCGTGGATCAGTATTTTGTAGTCTGGATAGAGGGCTCTTATGACATCGACATTGCCCTGCGCAGTCGAAGACAGTTTCTTACTCTTGCTTGTGAGGTGGAATATTTTAGGGATCATGCCTTGCCCTGTACCAATCGTTCGCGGCTCTTCTGCACGTTTTCCGATCACATAAGCTACCTACAAGCTATCTTCGTTCCCTGGCACTGCCGATGGCCGTCCCTTTGCTGCGGCTGTTTCGTAATTTCAAGCGAACGCAATCTCGATATCGGGCGCAGATGGATTGTTTGGGGCGTCGAGAGCAGAGGGGAGACTTTCGACTTTAGCCCCGCCCACGCTGTTTTTGGACAGCGTTAGCTCAATAACGAGGGGCGTGCCCTCGCTGATCGGAGACCAATTGTTGGCGTGGACATGCAGCAGACTGAACTTCAATTCGTTCACAAAACTCACAATCCGATCAAGATGAAGATCAACCTCGTGGAACTCGATGACGACGCTGGAAATCCGAGCCCGATTGCGCACGATTGAATCGAGACACCTGTATTCACTCCCTTCAATGTCCATTTTCACGAAGACATTCGAAGCCGTAACCCGCGCAAAGACGTCGTCGAGCGTACAATGTATTCCTCCAATCGGAAGGCCAACATACTTCGCGACATGCCGTCTTCGCCCTTTGAAAAACAGCCGGAACGCTCGCAATTTCCACAGAAGCCCTAATGCCAGTTTCGGCTTAAGGTCGAAGAACGCCCTAACCGCCCTTTTCATAAAGAGCTTCGGGTTGGTGGAGGCATCGTATGCGTCCAAAGGAACATCATTGATATTCACAAAATCGCTCTCGAATCTCCAATCGCAATTGACGCCAAACGACAAAAGGAAATCGGAGCGAGCAACATCTGAGCGAGACACCAGATATCCGCCGTCGCCCTTGCCCCCCAATCTAACGAGATCTTGGCAGGCCACGGGCTGCAACGTTGCAGGCAATCTAGCTTTCATGGAAAACCTCTGTAGCTGAAGGCACACTCATTCGCCCAGTCGCTACTGCCACCACTTCGCGGCGGAAATATTTCTCGACTGCGTGGCTCATCAGGCGCGACTCGCGCATCGCTTCATCTTCTGTCTCAATACGGAACTAGATCTTACCCCTCGCGGTGTGGGTGCCTGACGAGCGCCATGAGACCACACTATACCAATCGTTCGCGGCTCTCCTGCACGTTTTCCGATCACACAAGCTGCCTACAACGATCTTCGTTCCCTAGCGCTGCCGCGAATGAGGATGGAAGGAACAGTTCGGAAACGATGCTCACATAGACCGGCAATGGGTCAAACTGCGACGTGCGAGAGAGGGCGCTTCTGGCGCAAAGGGAACATTGGCGACGGTAGCCAGACAAAACTGACACACGGCGCACAAACTCGTGAGCGGGCCCCCGCCACGCGGTTCGCGTCACTGAATTCGTGCCCGCATCTCGCTTGGCGCCAGAATGAATTCACCGCATCGCCGGATTTAGGTCGCATTGCGACCTAGGTCGCGGCCAAAGCTCGTGCGGGTGGGGGCGCAACACCGGGGTTTTTCATGTCCGGTCATTTGCGATTTTGCTTCGCCGCTTTTGCGCTTCTTGCTGGTCTCTCGACGTCGCCTGCGTCTTCGAACCCTTTCGCCGGCTTATTCGAAGTCGCCCCCACAACAGCCCCTGCGCCCACCCCCGCGGAAGAGGAGTGCTTGCTGCGGCCCGGCAAGTCGGTCGCCGAGGGGCAGCACTGGGTCTATCGGTTGGAGGGCCGCCGCAAATGCTGGTTCCAGGCTGCCGAAGGGAGCGCGACGGTGAAGAAGGCGGTTCAGCACCGCGACCCCAAACATCGTGCCACCGCTCCCGAGGAGAAAGAGATTGTGGCGCGCAAGCGGCAGGCGGCGGTGGATGCGCGTGCGGAGCTGCAGCGCTCTGCACCGCTGGATACGTCTCGCCCGAGCCCGTCCGTGCCCGCGCAGGTCGCAGATGCCGGTCCCGTCCTTGCTGCCGAGATCGCGCCCCCCGCGTCGCCGGTGCGAGCTCCCAACCGCGAGGACGACCAGCTCACGCCCGACCACATCACGCCGGGTCAGGTCGACGTGGAGGCGCTTCTGGCGGCCGCGCCGGCCGCCGGGGAGGTGATTGCCGCCTCTGCGCCTTCGGCGACGCCGGTCGCCTTTCCCGCGACAGAGGTGGGCGGTGACGGGCAGGGCTGGACCTGGCTTGGCATGCTGCTGATGGCGCTGGGGCTCGTCTCCATCTTAAGCGCGAGCCGCACTTTTCGGTGGACCGTGCTTTTGCACCAGTTGAGGTGATCTTTCGATTGCCAGAGGCTGCCGCTTGTCAAAACGCGACCTGGGGGGATGTGGAGGCAAGCGGCCATGCGGCCTGAACCGCACGTCTCGGATTGGCTCCGGCGGCGAGCCGAACTGCCGAGACGACCTTTGATTTAGGTCAAGCTTTCCGAACAAGAGTCAGGGCCCTAGGTTGGCAAGACGAGCCGTTGTCGTGCGCACACACTGACGGGTGTTCAGATGATCACGATTCCAGAACTGTTGGCGCAGACTTTATCATCGTTCCTGACCTCTGATACGCGAGATAGGTTTGGTTCCTCGCATGCCCGCCTGACCGAAGTGCTTCCGTTTGCAGCCAGACTTACGTTGGAATGCATCGGCAACAGCGACGCCCTTTATCACGACATTGAACATACTATGCTTGTTACTCTTGCGGGGCACGATATCCTAATGGGACGAATGTTGTTGCTGCCGACAACAGCCGTAGACTACGCAAGTTTCATCCTGGCGTGCCTCACCCACGATATCGGCTACGTGCGCGGGATCGTTCAAGGAGATAGCGAAGACTCCTATGTCGCAGATCTGACCGGCCGTACAATTCGTCTCCCAAGAGGGGCGTCGGACGCCTCGCTCGGACCCTATCATGTGGACCGCTCAAAGCTGTTCGCCTCCGAGCGCTTCGATGGTATCGACGAGGTCGATGCGAGCCGAATTGCCCGAGCCATAGAATTCACGCGCTTTCCTTACACGGATTCTTCAAACGACGAACTGATCGAAGAGGAAGGTATGCTCCTGCGCGCTGCTGATCTTATCGGTCAGCTTGGCGATCCCAACTATCTGAGAAAATCAAATGCGCTGTTCTACGAGTTTGAGGAAGTCGGGTTGAACAAGAAGCTCGGCTACGAAACGCCTGCCGATGTCGTCTACAAGTACCCGCAGTTCTATTGGAACAATGTCGCCCCGCAGATTCAGAGCGCCATACGCTATCTCAATATCACCTCGAGCGGACGGCAATGGATAGCGAATCTCTATAGCAACGTTTTCCGAGCTGAACGTGAACCCGGCTTATCCGGGCCGCAGCCGTGACTGCGCTATCATCCAGATTTTAGGAAGCTAGGTCTTTCGGGCAAGACTGTTGGTACGTTCGCGCGCATTGTCTGCGTCGCGTCCAAGCACTTCTGCATGGGTCTGCGTGGCCGAACGTCGACCTTGCCGGGAGGGCAGGTCTTGGCGCACGGCGGGCATTGGTCGACGCCCGTGGCAAAGGTAGCACGGCTCCGCCTCACACGCAGGCGTTGATGGAACCGAAAGCTCGGCCCGCGTTGTTCGCCGGCCGGACCAATTCGTCCCGCGATGTGGGCGACAGAGAAGCCCTCGTATACGTAAGTATAGTCGTCACAAGGCATATTCCTGAAGGATCATTGGCCACTGCGAGGCCAGGTTCGACCCGCCGTGCGTCTTTAGCGATCGCCGGGGCTATCTGCCGCTCCGGGACGATGGACAGCCCCGCTATCCGATGCGAGAAAGAAATAAGTCGATCTGATCCATCGCTCTTCAAGAGTCGATTATGCAAGATCCGGTTCAAGTGCCGTCGGTCGCGCTCGATTCGAATGAGCGCAAGCGCTCCGAGGAGGCGCTGCGCGAGAGCGAGGAGCGCTTTCGCACATTGGTGCAATTCTCCTTCGATGTGTACTGGGAAACCGACTCGCAGCATCGCTTCATCCGCCAGGAGTTCGCCGAGACGCTTGCCGAGCCGCCGGTCGCCGAGATCGGCAGGACGCGGTGGGAGGTGCCATCCCTGGAGCCTGATGCAGAGGGCTGGCGCAAGCATCGGGAGATGCTCGATGCCCACCTCCCGTTCCGCGATTTCGAGCACGCGCGGCCGACGCCCGATGGCGGCAAGCGCTACGTGTCCGTCTCCGGGCTGCCCGTCTTTGACGAGACGGGGGGCTTTATCGGCTACCGCGGAGTGGGGCGCCACATCACGGAGCGCAAGCGCGCCGAACAGGCGCTGATCGAAAGCGAGGCCCGTTTCCGTACCTTCGTGGACCACGCGACCGACACGTTCATGCTCCACTGTGAAGACGGTCGCGTGCTCGACGTGAACCGACATGCTTGCGATAGCCTGGGTTACAGCCGGGGCGAACTGGTGGGGGTAACTGCGTCCTTCTTCGATCTGGAGCTGGATGAAGCGACCTGGCGGATCAACCGCGACCGCCTCAAGGCCGGCGGCATCGCTACGCTGGAGAGTCGCTATCGCCGAAAGGACGGCACCGTGTTTCCCGTCGAAGTTCGCATGCGTGAATTTTGCGAAGGCGGTCGGCGACGGATCATTTGTCTGAGCCGCGACATCACCGAACGCAAGCGAGCCGCCGAGACGTTCCGCGAGATGCAGGCGGAACTGACGCACGCCAATCGCGCGGCGGCGATGGGCCAGGTCACGGCTTCGGTGACACACGAATTAAGCCAGCCGATCACCGCGATGCTCTGCAACGCGGAAGCCGCATTGAACTGGCTGGGATCTCAATCCCCGAATTTCGAGAAGGCACGGCAGGCGCTCGCATCCATTGTCGCAGACGCCAAGCGGGGCGGCGAGATCATCGGTTGGATCCGTTCGCTGATCAAGAAGACGCCGGCGCCGAAAGAGACCATCGACGTCAATGGCGCGATCCTGGACGTGATCACCATAGCCCGGAGCGAGCTGCTCAAGCATGGTGTCTTGATCCAGACGGACCTTGCCCCTGGCTTGCCGCTCGCGGAGGGCTATCGCGTCCAGCTGCAACAGGTTG
Source organism: Bradyrhizobium sp. UFLA05-112 (assembly GCF_053572325.1). Lineage (NCBI taxonomy): Bacteria > Pseudomonadati > Pseudomonadota > Alphaproteobacteria > Hyphomicrobiales > Nitrobacteraceae > Bradyrhizobium > Bradyrhizobium sp. UFLA05-112. The sequence goes on from NZ_JBANBK010000079.1 coordinate 5,836, forward strand.
TTCTCAATCTAATCCTGAATGCGATCGAGGCGATGAATTGCATCGACGTGGGCGGACGGGAGCTCCGGATCAGCACGGCCGCAGATGCCTCAAATCGCGTTGTCGTCTCCGTGCGGGACAACGGCCCCGGACTTGACCTGGCCATGGTCGACCGCCTGTTCGAGCCCTTCTACACCACCAAGCCGGGCGGCACCGGCATGGGCCTGTCGATCTGCCAATCGATCATCGAGGCGCACGGAGGACGACTTTGGACCGGCGCGAATGAACCACGGGGCGCCGTGTTTCAGTTCAATCTGCCTTCGCAACACGGGTGATACGCGACATTTGCCAGTGATCTCGAAACACGCTGCGAGCGTCGCCTGGATGCCGCAGCGTGCGCGGCCGCAAATCCGTAGCATCGTGGGTGTCGAGAACGCCACCTGATAGAGAGGGTGGATCGCCAGCGATGACGCGCTCGTGCCGACGCCGATCGCGGCTGCCCCCCCATCCCAGCGCGTCGTGCTGCAAGCCGAGAAAGACAGTTCTTCGATCAGGTCGGAAGCATTTTTTCCGGGACATTCGCCGGTGATTTCGGCAAAGATTGTCCCTTGCGAAAGCCTCGAGATCATCGACCTGCCGTGGACCATAACCCCAATGACGACCGACAAGTCGAGGACGAACGTCGCGGCCTATTGGGGCTCGCGGCGATGGCCCTCGTCATAGGAGCGGCCACTGGATGTGTTGGGGCTATTTTCCGGCTTCTGCTCGCGCATGCCGATCGTCTGCGCGATGAGATGATCGCCTGGGCCTATGGCCAAGGGATCTGGGGATTTTTGATCGTCGTCGGCGCGTCCGCTCTCGCAACCCTGGTTGCCGCGTGGATGGTGAGGCAGTTCTCGCCACACGCTTCGGGCAGCGGCATTCCGCATGTCGAAGCCGTCCTGCACGAAGAGATTCCGCCGGCTCGGTTTGGTCTGGTGCCGGTGAAATTTGTCGGGGGGATACTGGCGATCGGCTCCGGGCTGGCACTGGGCCGCGAGGGGCCGACCGTACAGATGGGCGCTGGCATCGCGGTTTTCGCTGCGCGAGTCTGCCGGCTCTGCTGGGCGGACTCCCGCGTGCTGCTGGCGGCCGGCGCTGGCGCCGGCCTTGCAACGGCCTTTAATGCACCGATTGCCGGGCTCGTGTTCGTGCTGGAGGAGTTGGTGCAGAGGATCGAACACCGTGTTGCCATCGCCGCACTTGCAGCGCTGGCAACGGCGATCCCGGTCGCAAGGCTGCTTCTCGGTGATGCGCCCGACTTCCAGATCGGGCCGCTGGGCTACCCCAGCCCAGAGTCCGCCCCGCTGTTCTTTACCTTGGGTGGCGTCGCGGGCCTGCTGGCCGTCGCATACAATCGCACGCTGCTCGCGACCATCGCAGTTCGGGACCAATTCGGACGGCTACCGATCGAGCTCCGCGCCGGATTGATTGGCGCAAGCGTGGGCCTATTGGCCTGGTTCGCGCCCGAGCTGGTCGGTGGCGGAGATCAGATCACGCAGCGCACGCTGATTGGCCACGAGAGCGTGGGGATCCTCGGCTTCGCATTCCTGATCCGGTTCGGGCTCAGTGCTCTCTCATACGCCGCCGGCACTCCCGGCGGACTGTTCGCACCCTTGCTCGTGCTGGGAGCTCAGTCTGGGCAGCTGTTCGGAGCGGCTTGCCGCTTTGCATTCCCAACGTTCGCCATCCAGCCGGAAGCATTTGCATTGGTGGGCATGGCCGCTTTCTTCACTGGCGTGGTGCGTGCGCCGGTGACAGGCATCGTTCTCGTCGCCGAAATGACCGGTAACGTGACAATGCTGCTGCCGATGCTGGGCGCCTGCTTCATGGCGATGTTGCTACCCATGCTGCTGGGCAATGCACCGATCTACGATTCCCTGCGTGAGCATACGCTGCGTTTGGAGCGGCAAATCAGACAGAGACGAGGGCTGAAGGCTGACCAGACGTCGACAAAGGCGTAGAGCACCCGATGCCCGCTGATTGCCCGGGTTCGAAGCCGTGATTGCGAGCCTTGGGGCTCACTTCGGAAACAGCCTGTCCCGGATGTAGCGCGACGTCGGTGTTAATCTGAGCCCTCGCGGCTTGCACCAGGCCGCCTTGTCGATCTCCTTCTTGTCTCCGATCTTCAGCCCGCCGGAAGCATTCTTCGTCAGGAAAATCGCATCGCTCATCTTTCGTCCGGATCGGCGGTTTTTCCGCTTCACTTCTCTCCAGAGCTTCAAAGGGCCGGGCTTCAGGTTCGGCAATTCTTCCCTGATCTCGCGGCGTAGGCACTTCCTGTCACTCTCGCCTGCACGCCTGCGGCCGCCCGGAAACATCCAGCGCTTATCGCGCCGTCGTCTGACCAGGAGCACGCGCCCCTTCTTTGCCACAACGAGTTTCGAGGACTTTGCCATAATCCCTGCGAATCGATTTCATCAATGGGCAGCAGTCTAGACCAGTCGGATCGGCCTACAATAACGGGCGCTGCGTTTGCGGCCCTGTATTATCCCGGTATTGGCCTGGCCGGAGCGCGACCAAGTTTGCCCCTGCCGCTCTCGATACACCAGCAGCGCATCACGATCGTCCCCGAACTTCACTTCTCAAATCGGCCGGGACCCTCCATTGTGCCGGTCCGAAATGAATAGAAGTGGAACAGAACCAATGCCGGACAAGTTCTCGCGTCGCCAGTTTGCGAGGATCGCGGGGCTGTCCGCAGCGGGGATTGCGGCCCCCGGACAATCCGTCGAGGCGAAGCCGGGAGCGGCGCCACGCCCGGCGGGAGGCTTTCCGCCGGGCTTCCTCTGGGGCACTGCGACCTCGTCCTACCAGGTCGAGGGTGCCGTCACCGAAGATGGGCGAGGGGCCTCGATCTGGGACACGTTTACGCGGGTGGCTGGCAAGATCGAGGACGGAACCAATGGTGACCGGGCCAACGAGCACTACCATCGCTACAAGGACGACATCGCGCTGATCAAGGAGCTCGGCTGCAAGGCCTATCGCTTCTCGGTCGCATGGCCGCGGGTGTTTCCCGACGGCGACGGCAAGCCGAACCCGAAGGGGCTCGACTTCTATAATCGCCTGATCGACGAGCTCCTCAAGAACGGCATCGAGCCGTGGCTCACTCTCTATCATTGGGATCTGCCGCAATCGCTGCAAGATCGTTTCGGCGGCTGGCGCTCGGCCGAGACCTGCAAGGCGTTCGGGGACTACGCAGCCCATGTCGCGCGATACCTGACCGATCGCGTCAAGAACGTGTTCACTCTGAACGAGAGCGGCCGGTTCGTCTATTTCGGCTATGGCATCGGCATCGACGCGCCGGGGCTGACGCTGTCGCAAGCCGAGGTGAACCAGGTCAGGCACAACACCGCGCTGGCGCATGGTCTCGCGGTGCAGGCGGTTCGCAGCTCCGGCCGCCGCGGCACGAGGGTGGGGCCGGCGGAGAACATCGATGCCTGCATTCCCGCGATCGACACGCCGGAGAACGTCCGGGCCACCGAGATCGCGCTGCGCGAGCTGAACGCGAGCTATCTCAACGTGATCATGGAGGGCAAGTACACCGACGCCTTCCTGCAATTCGCGGGGCCCAACGCGCCGAAATACACCGATGCAGAGCTCAAGATCATCTCGTCACCGATCGACTTCCTTGGTCTCAACATCTATGCGCCGCAGCATTATGTCGTGGCCTCCGACAAGGGCGCCGGCTTCTCGCTGCTGCCGATCCCAAAATCGTTTCCGCACATGAATTCGGACTGGCTGCGTGTCGGCCCCGAGACAATCTACTGGGTACCGAAGTTAGCTGCGAAGATATGGAAGACGGGCGCGATCTATATCAGCGAGAACGGCGCCTCCGGCGACGACCAGGTCACGCCCGACGGCAAGATCTTCGACACCGACCGCATCATGTATTTGCGCAACTATCTCGCCCAGCTCGAGCGCGCGACGGCGGAGGGCGTGCCGGTCCGCGGCTATTTCCTGTGGAGCCTGATGGACAATTTCGAGTGGGTCTACGGGCTCAACAAGCGCTTCGGGCTCTACCACGTGAACTTCGACACCCAGGTCCGCACGCCAAAACTCAGCGCGAGCTTCTACCGCAACGTGATCGCAAAGAACGCAGCGGGGGTGTGAGGGGTCTTTGCCCAAGGCGGTCGCGTAGGCTCGGCCGCATGGTTCGAGCCGCGCCGCGAGCGGCGCTCCTCCGCATGAGGGTCCAGGATTTCGCCGCGATACCAGACCTCATCCTGAAGAGCCCGCCAAAGGTGCACGTCTCGAGGGATGGCGGCAAAGCGACTTTCTCACCGCATTGCCCGGCCATCGCTTGTTGCCTTCGATTTGTCTCGACGAATCAAATGGTTTCGCGGAACGGCCGTGTGTCGTCCGGCAGCCACGCTTCTACTTTGCATGGGCTTGTTTTTCAGCTTTTTGCAAAGAGGCGGCGCCGACCTGCGCATTGACTCCGCTCGCCCCCTGATTCAAAACCGCCGCAACAGCCAAGAACAAGAGGATAACGCCATGGTGGACGCGCTGATCATCGATGCCTGTCGGACGCCGCGCGGGGTGGGCAAGGCCGGCAAGGGGGCGCTGTCGGGCATTCATCCACAGCAACTGGGTGCGACCGTGCTGCGCGCGCTCGCCGATCGGACCGGCATCGACACCGCGGATGTCGACGACATCGTCTGGGGCTGTAGCGCGCAGGTCGCGACGCAAAGCGGAGACCTCGGGCGGATGTCGGCGCTCGATGCCGGCTATGACGTGCGCGCCAGCGCCGTCACGCTCGACCGCTTCTGCGGCTCCGGCATCACCAGCGTCAACATGGCGGCGGCTTCCATTATGTCCGGCGCAGAGGATCTCGTGATCGCTGGCGGCTGCGAGATGATGTCGATGGAGGGACGGCGCGGCGGCGGTCCGATGATGATGGATTCCGGCAATCTGCGCCTGCGCGCAAGGCATCCGCAGTCGCATCAGGGCGTCTGCGCGGATGCGATCGCAACCATGGAAGGCATCACGCGAAGGGATGTCGATGCGCTCGGGCTGGAGAGCCAGAAGCGCGCGGCGCATGCGATGGCCAATGGGCACTTCAAGAAGGGCCTGGTGCCGGTCTACCGCGAGGACGGCAGCCTCGCGCTCGATCACGAGGAGTATCCGCGGCCGCAGACCACGATGGAGGGACTTAGCAGCCTCAAGCCTGCATTTCCCGCGATTGCCGACTATGCGCTCGACGACAAGGGGACGACCTATCGCGGGCTGATCCTGCAACAATATCCAGATCTCAAAATCGACTTCGTGCACCACGCCGGCAACTCGTCCGGTGTCGTCGATGGCGCCGCCGCGATCCTGCTGGCCTCGCCGACCTATGCCAAGACGCATGGGCTGAAGCCTCGTGCCCGCGTGGTCGCGATGGCGAATATGGGGAACTCGCCGACCCTGATGCTGAACGCGCCGGTGCCGGCGACCCGCAAGGTGTTGGCCAAGGCCGGGCTTGGCATCGACGACATCGATCTGTTCGAGATCAACGAGGCCTTTGCAGTGGTTGCGGAAAAATACATCCGCGATCTCAAGCTCGACCGCGCCAAGGTCAACGTCAATGGCGGCTCGATCGCGCTCGGCCATCCCATCGGCGCCACCGGCTCGATCCTGATCGGCACCATCCTCGACGAGCTCGAGCGGCGGGACCTGAAGCGCGGCCTGGTCACCATGTGCGCCGCAGGCGGCATGGCGCCCGCGGTGATCATCGAGCGGGTTTAGCCTTCTTTTATAGGGTGAATCGCGCTCCTTCTTGCACAAAGAGGGCGGTCGTCGCTTGTCGAGAGCATGGAATCAGCTTTAGCAAGGGCGTCGCGGGCCTTTGAAATAAGGTAAAAAGCGCTGTTTTGGCTGCCACCTGCTCTGGAAGTGGCTAAAAAGCAGGGTTTTTTGTCACAGCGGGACAAAAAAGCCCGTATTTTCGCGACAAAACTGTGCAGAAGGCTATAGGCCTTCAACGGTTGGTCTAATATGCAACCGGCAACGAATCAGAGGAGACACGATGCCAACCCAACTGTCCAAATCGCAACTGATCGAAAAGATCGCGACTGCCACCGAGCTTTCCAAGCGCGACGTCAAGAACGTCATGGAGACCTTGACGGATGTCGGCCACAAGGAGCTCAAGAAGAACGGCCTTTTCCTGGTGCCGGGCTTCGCCAAGTTCGTGGTCATCAAGAAGCCCGCGACCAAGGCGCGCAAGGGCACCAACCCGTTCACGGGTGAAGAGATGATGTTCAAGGCCAAGCCGGCCCGGAAGATCGTCCGCGCACGGCCCGTGAAGGCCGCCAAGGACGCCGTGGCCTAACGGCTAAAAGCAAAGGCCCCCTCCACAAGAGGGGGCCTTTTGTTTTTTTAGGTGCCGCAGGGGCGAGGCGGAGGGGTCAGCCCCTGCGGTATCTGGCTTTGACCCGAACGGGCTGAAGCCGACCGCGCGACGCAGGGATCTGCTCCCGGAGCCGGCCGATCGTACGATCGAGCCATTGCCGCAACCGCTGCACCGTCCGTCTGGTCTTTGTTCTTTTCAACGCCATCGTCATCACCGTTCTCACTCCGCTGCCTCGACCTGTGCTTTGGCCGGGTCAAGCGCTTCGGCGACTGCCTCGTCGACCCGCTCGAGCCAGATGAATTCCAGGCTCTCGCGCGCGCTCTTCGGGATGTCGTCGAAATCCCGCTTGTTGCGCGCCGGTAGCATCACCCGCTTCAGGCCTGCCGCTGCGGCCGCCACGACCTTCTCCTTGATGCCGCCGACGGGGAGCACCAAGCCGCGCAAGGAAATCTCGCCGGTCATGGCGGTGTCGTTGCGCACGGTGCGGTTGGTCAGCAGCGAGGTCAGCGCCGTGAACATTGCAACGCCTGCGCTCGGGCCGTCCTTCGGGGTGGCGCCCGCCGGGACGTGAACATGGATGTCGCTCTTCTCGAACAGCGCCGGATCAATGCCGAGCTGGGTCGCGCGGCTCTTCACCAGCGTCAGCGCAGCCTGCACGCTCTCGCGCATGACGTCGCCGAGCTGGCCGGTCAGGATCAGGCTGCCCCTGCCGGGCACGCGCGTCGCCTCGATGAACAGGATGTCGCCGCCGACCGGCGTCCAGGCAAGCCCCGTGGCAACGCCGGGCACACTGGTGCGTAGCGCAATCTCGCCCTCGAAGCGTGGCTGGCCGAGCACGGTCGTGATGTCCTTCGGCGTGACCACGACCTTGGTCGCGGTGCCCTCGGCAATCTGCACCGCCGCATGCCGAAACACCTTTCCGATCTCGCGCTCCAGCCAGCGCACACCGGCCTCGCGCGTGTAGCCCTTGACGATCAGCTTCAACGCCTCCGGCTCGATCTCGGCCTGTTCTGTCGTCAGGCCATTGGCCTCGAGCTGACGCCGCACCAGATAGCGCGTGGCGATCTCGAGCTTCTCGTCCTCGGTGTAGCCGGCAAGACTGATCAGCTCCATGCGGTCGAGCAGCGGTCCCGGGATCGAGTCCAGCATGTTGGCAGTGGCGATGAAGACCACGCGCGAGAGGTCGAAGGGCACGCCGAGATAGTTGTCCCGGAACGTGCCGTTCTGCTCGGGATCGAGCACCTCCAGCATTGCGGCCGACGGATCGCCCTGCACGCCGCGGCCCATTTTGTCGATCTCGTCCAGCATCATCACGCAGTTCCGGCTACCTGCCTTCTTGATGCCTTGGATGATGTTGCCGGGCAGCGCGCCGATATAGGTGCGGCGGTGGCCGCGGATCTCGGCCTCGTCGTGCACGCCGCCGAGGCTGACGCGCACGAACGGGCGATCCATGGCGCGCGCGATGGACTGGCCGAGCGAGGTCTTGCCGACGCCGGGCGGGCCGACGAAGCACAGGATCGGCGCCTTGCCCTGTGGCGCGAGCTTGCGTACCGCGAGATACTCGATGATGCGGCTCTTGATCTTCTCCAGGCCATAGTGGTCTGCGTCGAGGATGCGGCGCGCCTCCGCGATGTCGATCGGCTTTTCCTCGGGCAGCGCCCAGGGCAGTTCGATCAGCCAGTCCAGATAAGTGCGGACCATGCCGGCTTCACCGGCCGCTTCCGGCATGCGCTCATAGCGGCGCAGCTCCTTCTTCGCATGCGCTTCTGCCTCCGGCGGCATTTTTGCTTTCGCGATGGCCTCGGTCAGCTCGGCGACTTCCGCCGCCTTGCCGTCGCCTTCGCCGAGCTGGCGTTGGATGGTCGCCATCTGCTCGCGCAGAATCGCCTCGCGCTGGCGCTCGTCGAAGGCCGCCTTGGTCTGCTGGCCGATTTCGTTGGAGATGCGCAAGACCTCCAGCCGCTCTGCGAGCCGCTTCGACACCTTGTTCATGCGGACCGAGAGATCGATCGTCTCAAGGACCTCCTGCTTGTCCTGTGGTTTGATGTCCATATAGGCGGTGGCGAGATCGGCCAGCGCGCCAGGCGCTGTCGTGCCCTGGAACATCGCCACAAGCTCTGGCGGCACCTGCGGTAGAAGCTGGATCGCCTCGATCGCCTGGCGCTGCAGGTTGAGAAAGCGCGCCTCGATCTCCGGCGAGGTCGTGCTCGGCTCCGGAATCTGCTGCACGCGCGCGGCCGGGAACGGCGTTCCCGGCAGGAAGTCGAGGATACGCGCGCGCTGCACGCCCTGGCAGACGATATGATGGGTCTCGTCAGGCGCGGTGATGTAGCGCACGATGTTGGCGATGGTTACGATCCGGTAGAGATCGTCCGGCGCGGGGTCGTCGATGTCGCCGTTGCGCTGGAGCACGATGCCGATCGGCCGCTGCTCGCGCAGCGCCTGCTGCGCGGCGGCAATCGACTTCGGCCGCGCGATCGCGATCGGCGCGATCACGCCGGGAAACAGCACCATGTTGCGGACGGGGATGACGATCAGCGCGTCGTCCGGAATCTTGGCGGCTTCGGTGGTCACAGTGGTTTCGGTCTGTTCGTTGGCCATGGTCGACCTCAGGCGGATTTGGCGAGGCGCAGCGCGACACAGCCGTCCATCACGAAGCGGCTGATGGCATAGCGTCCGACTGGCAGGGCAATGCGGCGCTCGAAACGCCCCTGTGGCAGCTCGAGCCGATGGATGCGGGCATTGCGCAGCTCCGGTGGCAGCGTGCGCCGGCCGGAGATGACGAGCACGCCGTCATGGATCACCGTTTCGACATTGTCGGGATCGACGCCGGGAAGGGCGACCAGGATCAGGAGCTCCCGATCGGTCTCCAGCACGTCGATCGGCGGCTCCCAGCAGGACTCCTGGCGACCGAACTGTTGGCGCAATCGCTCGCCGCGATTGAACTGCTCCAGGGCTTCGGAAAGCATCCAGTCGAGGGGGTTTTTAGGTTGCATGGCGCGGGCTCTGGAATTGGAAAGCCTGCATATGGTGCTGGTTCCGGGGAAATCCAGCACCAGCCTGCCAGGTTGACTGGGCGGCCAAGCGGCCTGTGCTGCCCGTTCAAATGCTCCGGCGCCGTTGCATCGCACACGGCGCCGTCTGTTGCCAATTTGCCTGGCCGCCGCGGGCAGCCTCTAGGCCGCCGCCCGGTACTGCTCTTCGGCTTCGAGGTTGATCACGGAGGTCGCAAGCTCGGTCAGCGTATGGTCGGTCGCTTCCTCTTCGTCCAGCGTCTGCTGGAGCAGGCGTGCCGCGTCCTGCATGCCGAGTTCCTCGGCCCAGGTGCGTAGCGTACCGTAGCGGGAGATCTCGTAGTGCTCGACGGCTTGCGCTGCCGCGAGCAGCCCCGCATCGAGAGCCGGCGCGCCCTTGAACTCCTTCATGATCTCCGCGCCTTCGTCCGCGATACCGTTGATGGCTTCGCAAGGTTTGCCGCGCGCGGGCTTGCCCAGCATCTTGAACACCTGGTCGAGGCGCTTCACCTGGCCTTGCGTCTCCTTGAGGTGTTTGTTGAAGGCGGCGGCGAGATCCTTTGAATGCGCTGCCTTCGCCATCTTCGGCAATGTCTTGATGATCTTGTTCTCGGCGAAATAGATATCCTTCAGCGTTTCGAGAAACAGGTCGTTCAGCGTCTTTGGCGTCGGGCGTGCGCGCCGCGCCTTCGATGTCCTCGTTGCTCGTTTCTTTGCTCGTTTGACCATGGATCCTCCTCTTGAGGTCGACGGGAAGGCGTCTGCTTCCTCAATCCTCAGGCGATCAAGACATGAGGCTGGCCCAAAGTTCCAATCGGCGCGACGAGGCGGCGATCCGCCAGGAGCATGCCGATCGCGCTGTTGCTCATGATCGACTCCTCTGGTTTTCAAGCTGGCGTTGGTGGGCTAAGTCGGTTCCGACAGTCATCGTTCTACGGGAGACGCTGCCGCGCATGCTCGATCTTGCCCTGTCGGCGTTTGTCACCCTGCTGCTGGTGGTCGATCCCGTCGGCCTCGTGCCGGCCTTCCTGGCCGCGACCGCCGGCATGCCGGAAGCGGTCAAGCGCACCGTCGCCTGGCGTGCGCCGCTGATCGCGGCTTCGATCCTGGTCGTGATCGCGCTGATCGGAAACTGGCTGTTGCGCCAACTCGGGATCGGCATCCCGGCGTTCCAGATCGCCGGCGGGCTGCTGCTGTTCGGCGTGTCCTACCGCATGATCTTCGGCGACCGGCCGCAGCGTGAGGCGCGCGAGGCCGACAAGGCGCTGTCCGAGCATGCCTCCGACGTTGCGGTGTTTCCGCTGGCGATCCCCATGATGGCCGGCCCCGGCGCGATCGCGACCACGCTGCTGCTCTCGGGCGACGCCGGCAACGCCGCCCGGCTCGGCATCAACATCGCGGTCATCCTCTTGGTCTGCCTGCTCTGCATGATCTCTTTTGCCGCCTCGACCCTGATCGCGCGCACGTTGGGGCGGACCGGCAACGCCGTGCTCTCGCGCCTGCTCGGCATCCTGCTTGCGGCCTATTCGGTGCAGTTCGTCCTGAACGGCATCGCCGCGGTCCGCGCCAGCCTGCCGTGAGATCAATGTGTTGATTTTGTTGCAATTTTCTTGCAGCTCCCGAGCCGGACATGCCATCGTCGGCTTTCTCTTGCGCAGCCTCATGGCTTTGACGTAACTCGGATCGATAAGAGCGCGGAACGCGCGCATCGCCAGGACGCCGATCCCGATGACAACACAGCGCATGGCCGGCGACGGCATGGCCGCAGAATAGAAGAGCCTCGCCGGTGTTCGCGCGGATCAGGCACATCGTCGATCGCAAGAGATCGCACAAGGGATCGAACAAGGCATCGAACCGGATGCTGGTCCGCATCCGCGCCCTCCTGCGCAGCAATGAATTCTACCTGATCCCGCTCGCGCTTCTGATCGGCATCGCCACCGGCGGCGTCGTGACGCTGATGGCCGAGATCGCGCAGATCGCCCACGTCCTGATCTTCGGCATTCCCGTCGACGTGCGGCTGTCCGCCAACGCCTATGTCAACCCGTGGGCGGCGCTGAGCGCGCCCGCCCTTGGTGGCTTGGCGCTCGGGATGATGGAATGGTCGCGGCGGCGGCTGAAGATCTCCAGTGCCGTCGACCCGATCGAGGCCAACGCGCTGCGGGGCGGCAATCTGTCCCTGCGCGACAGCGTGGTGGTCTCGAGCCAGACGCTGATCTCCAACGGCTGCGGCGCCTCCGTCGGCCTCGAGGCCGGCTATACCCAGATCGGCTCCGGCATCGCCTCGCTGCTCGGTCAGTTCTTCAACCTTCGACGCAACGATCTCCGCCTGATCGTCGGCTGCGGCGCCGCGGCTGCGATCGCCGCCGCCTTCGGCGCACCGATCACCGGCGCGTTCTATGCCTGCGAGCTGATCGTCGGCGTCTATGCGGTCGGCAGCGCCGCTCCGATCCTGGCAGCCTCGCTCGCCGGCGCGTTGACCGCGCAGTGGCTCGGCGGCGCGCCGTACTCGATCGAGATACCGAAGGTGAGCACGGTCGGCATTGAGCAATATCTGGCGCTGATCGGGCTCGCGCTCGTCACCGGCGGCGTGGGCATAGCCGTGATGCGCTCGTCCTCGACGTTCGAGCGCCTGTTCGCTTGGCTACCGGTCTGGCTGCGCCCGGTAATCGGCGGCCTCATCGTCGGCTCCTTCGCGGTCGCCACCCCGCAGGTGCTGGCGGCCGGCCACGGCGCGATGGTGCTCGATCTGTTTCACGACATGACGATCGGCCTGATCGCGCTGATCATCGCCCTGAAGCTGACAGCCTGTCTGATCTCGCTCGCATCGGGCTTCCGCGGCGGCCTATTCTTCGCCTCGCTGTTCGTCGGCAGCCTGATCGGAAAATTCTTCGCCGCCGTGCTCTTGCTGATCAGCCCCAGTTTCGCGATCGATCCGCTGGTTGCGATGCTCACTGGCATGGCGACGCTCGGGGTCGCCATCGTCGGCGGTCCCCTGACGATGTCGTTCCTGGTGCTGGAGATGACGCGCAATGTCGACGTCACTGCCGTGGTGCTGGCGGGCTGTATCGTGACCTCGATCTGCGTACGCTTCATGTTCGGCCATTCGTTCTCGACCTGGCGCCTGCATTTGCGCGGCGAGACCATCCGCAGTGCCAACGACGTCGGCTGGCTGCGAAACCTCACGGTCGAGCGGATGATGCGCAGCGACGTCGGCAAGGTGCCGTCCTCGACGACGATTGCCGCCACACGGCGCGAATTCGCACTGGGCTCGCGGCCGGGCATCGTCGTCGTCAACAACGCCGACGAATATGTCGGCCTCGTCATGTTGCCCGACCTGTTCTCCAGCGACCTCGACACCATCGCCGACGACATCCAGGTGATCGAGCTCGCCCGCTACACCGACATCGTGCTGATCCCGGAAATGAACATAAAAAGCGCGATGGCGGTGTTCGACGAGGCCGAGGCGGAGATGCTCGCGGTGGTCGAATCCGCCGATAGCCGCAAGGTGATCGGCTTCCTCACAGAGACCTTCGCCCGCCGCCGCTATGTCGAGGAGATCGACAAGGCCACGCGCGGCGTGCTGGGCGCGTTGTCGTAGCGCGTAGCGGTATTGGAGGAGGGGTGCCCGCGGCGTTCGTCTCGACCCGGCCCCACACTTTCCATGATGGGGTCTTGCTTTAGACAAACCGCGTCGGCGATGATCAGCCAAGCGGAAATGCGAAGAACGTCCTTCGGGGCGACATTGGGCTGGGGTAGGAGCGCCAATGAATTCCGTGTCAAACCCGACACAAGCCGAGCCACATTTTGCGCTGTCCGCGCGAATGGACCAAGAGCTCACGCATACGTACGAGAAGATCAGAAGCGTGGATGAAGAGATCGCGCGGGCCAGCGAGCAGCTTTCCAGGCTGGAGCGCGAGGAGCGCGATGACACGCGCAGCCGCCCGTCGCGCCGCCGGCCAGTGCTTCGCGGCCTGGTCGGCCTCGTGCTGGCCGCGGGTATTGGCACCGCGGCCCTGGTCTCGCAATCATCCCACGGTGATCAACTCAGGCAGGTGATCGCCGGCTGGGCACCGCTGCATGCTGCACTATCATCACCCTCGCAAGCAGAGCCCGTGCTTGCCGCGCAGCCCGGCCCGCCGGCTGTTCAGCTGGCCCAGGCATCACCCGCATCGCCGCAACCGGAGCCTCCCGCTCAGGCCGTCCCGGAGGCGGTCGCGCCGACCGTGACCGCGCTTCCTCCGCAGGTGACGGAATTGCTCGAGAAGATGGCGAGCGATCTCGCCAACGTGCAGCAGGGCATCGAGCAGCTCAAGGCAAGCCAGGCCCAATTGAAAGCGAACCAGGAGCAAATGTCGGCCGACAGCCTCAGGGTTGCCGACGAGTTGAAAGCGAGCCAGGAGCAAATGGCGCGTCTTGTCGCCAAAACGCCCGATACCAGGACGCCGGTCAATGCGGCTGACCAGGCGGCGGGAAAGACTGTTCACCAGGCGTCCGATTCGAACACGCGCCCGAAGACGGCCGCTGCTGCCGTGCCTCCGCCGCACCCGGTTCCGGCTTCGTCACGCAAGCCGGCCCAGGCCGCTCCCACCCCGCCTGCGGCTGCCCGGCGGCCGTCTCCAGTGCAACTGGAGTCCGCACAACAATAGTCGTCGGGACGGCTGTTTATCTCGGCCCTCGTACGCCGTCCTTGGGGATCGAGGGCCGATCTCACTCCAGTCGGTCGACCTGGCGCAGGATTGGGAACAGCTTCATCCACAACAGCGCCACTGCGATGGTGCCGATGCCGCCGAGCAATGCAGCCGGCATCGCGCCGAGCAGGGCAGCGACCATGCCGCTCTCGAATTCGCCGAGCTGGTTCGAGGCGTTGATGAAGAGGAAGTTGACGGCGCCGACGCGGCCGCGCATTGCATCGGGTGTCGCGAGCTGTACCAGCGCGACGCGGACGATGACGCTGATCGTGTCGGCCGCGCCCATGGCCATCAGCGCAGCGATCGACAGCCACACGGTTTGCGACAGCGCGAAGACGATGGTGGCTAGCCCGAACGCAATCACCGCCTGGAACATCCGCAGGCCCGCGCGACGCGCGATCGGATAGCGCGCGATCACCGCCGTCATCAGAAGCGCGCCGACGGCCGGCGCTGCCCGCATCACGCCGAGCGCCCATGGAATGTCCTTGGCATAGATCGGAAGCAGCGCGGTCGCGCCGCCGAGCAGCACGGCGAACAGATCGAGCGAGGTCGTGCCGAGGATCGCGGGATTGCTGCGCACGAACGCAAGGCCCGCGAACAATTCCGCGAGGTTCGGCGGCTCGGAGTCGGCGGAACGTTCGAGCTCGATCGCGCCGACGAGCATTCCGGCCAGCAGCGAGCATAGCGCCATGATGCCGTAGGGCGCGCCCGGTGCGAGTGCGTAGGCGAACCCCCCGAGCGCGGGACCCGTGATCGTGGCGAACTGCCGTGTGCCGGTCGCCATGGCGGTCGCGCGCTGGAGCATGCCATCCGGTGCGACGCCCGGCAGCAGCGCAGAGGAGGCCGGGCTTTCGAAGGCGCCGGCGAACCCGAGAATGGCAAGGACCACGAAGATCTCCGGCGCCGTCACCGTTCCCGCGAGCGCCCGTACGCCGAGCCAGGCTGCAGCCAAGGCCTGCATGACCTGGCAAAGCTGAACGATGCGGCGGCGGTCGTAGCGATCGAGAATTGCGCTCGGGATGAACTGCACGAGGCCCGCCATGCCGAGGTAGAAGGCGCTGCCGGTCAGCTCATAGATCTGCCAGCCCAAGGCGACGGTGGCGATGTTGTGAGCGAATTCCGAGAATGTGTTGGAGCCGATATAGAGCAGCAGCGGGCGATGCCGGGTCAGCGTCTCCGGATTTGCGGCAGAAGCCGTTTGGTCTGAAGTCATTTGATCCAGGTTCATGCGAGGTAAGCGCGGGGGACGGCGGGCGCTGCCGCGATCCTCGCCGGTTAGCGGGGCGAGTCCGCGGAGGGGGCGACCACGAAGGCGACGACGATCCGGCGGACCAGTGCCAGGACCACCAGCAACGTCGGAAAGGCGACGAGCCACGACAGACCCTAGGCCGCCGGCCACGTCACCAGGAAGAGGGGGGTAGGTCCAAGGCTCTTCAGAGTTGAAATGGTCGACACCACGGCCGTCATGAGGATGGAAAGCACCAATGGCATGACGACAGGCGCATAGCGCGGCGGCAGTTTGCGAACCGCAATCATCTGATCTCTTTGGGAAAAGGACGCGACAGTCACGTTGAACCCTGAAAAATGCATCGATCCCGACCACGTCGGTTGATGCGTTGGTTCACGTGTAACGCTTGCGGCGCCGAAGAACAGCGCGCCGGTTTGATAACGGCCCCGCTGAAATCGATCAAGCCGGATTTTGCCAGGCAGCTTTACAATCGTTCAAATTGGCGCGGCGGATTGCCGCGATCAGGCAACCACATCGCTGGGTTGTGGGTTATGTATCGTTTGCATATCTGCAAATTTGGTTCTTTGAGCGCGAACAGAGGATGCTCAGATGACGGATAAAGCCATGATGTCCTTGAAGAGCAGGAGCGTCCTGCTGGCCACGCTCGCTGGCCTCGTCCTTGTCGCGGCGCCGGTGGTGCCCTCGGCTGCCGAGTCACGCACGTCACTTTCGAAGGCTGCCACAGTGGCCCCGGCTTCCGCCGCTGCGACCGACTTCAGCGCCGCACGGCGCCGCTATTACCGTCGCGGACCGAGCGCCGCCGGCCTCGCCTTCATGGGCGCGGCGACCGGCATGATCGCGGGTGCGATCGCCGAGCAGCGCCGGCGGGACTACTATGAGAACAACTATTACTATGGCCCGGGTCCGTATTACGGCCCCGGCTATTCCGGCGGCGGTCCCTACTATGGTGGTCCGCGCTACTATCAGCCGTACTGATCACAAGGGCCTGCCGCCAGAGCTCGCGTGGACAAGCGCGTCTCTAGCGAGGTAACAGGTTCGTCTTGGCGAGATCGAGAACTTCGTCGCCGCGGCCATTCATGACGGCACGCAGGACCCAGAGACTGAAGCCCCTGATCTGCTCCGGGGTGATAGTCGGCGGCATAGAGAGCTCCTGCTTGGCGGTGACCACATCCAGGAGTGCCGGTCCGTTATGCGTCAGGATCTCCTGCATCGCGCCCGGGAGCTCGCCCGGGTCCTCGACGCGACGACCCATGATGCCCATGGCGCGCGCCATCGCCGCAAAGTCGGGATTCTCCAGATCGACGTTGGTGTCGACGAAGCCTGCAGCCTTCATCTCGAGCGCGACGAAACCGAGGACGCCATTGTTGAAGACGACGACCTTCACAGGCAGCTTCATCTGGGTGAGCGTGATGAGGTCGCCCATCAGCATGGTGAAGCCGCCGTCGCCCGATAGCGAAATGACCTGACGTCCCGGCTGTGCCGCCTGCGCGCCGATCGCCTGCGGCATGGCGTTGGCCATGGAGCCGTGCACGAATGATCCGATCAGCCGGCGGCGTCCGTTCATCTGCACATAGCGGGCCGCCCAGACGGTCGGCGTGCCAACATCCGCGGTGAACACCGCATCGTCCGCCGCATGATCGCTGATGACCTTCGCGAGATATTGCGGATGGATCGGCTTGCGGCCCGGGGTGCCCTCCGCGAGCGCGTCGAGGCCCTCGCGCGCCTTCTTGTAATGCGCAATCGCATTGTCGAGGTGCCGCCGCTCGGTCTTGACCTTCAACAGCGGCAGCAGCGCCTCGATGGTCAGCCTGACGTCGCCGACCACGCCGAGGTCGAGCTTGCAGCGTCGGCCGAGATTTTCCGGCCTGATGTCGATTTGCGCGATTTGGCAGTCAGTCGGGAAGAACTGCTTGTAGGGGAAATCAGTGCCCAGCATCAGCAGCACGTCGCAGGCATGCATCGCTGCATAACCGGACGAGAAGCCGATGAAGCCGGTCATGCCGACGTCATAGGGATTGTCGTATTCGACATGCTCCTTGCCGCCAAGCGCGTGCACGATTGGGCTCTTCAAGGTCTCGGCCATCCGCATCAGCGGTGCGTGCGCGCCGGCGCATCCCCGGCCGCAGAACAGCGTGACGCGCTCCGTTCCGTTCAAGAGAGACGCCAGCGCCTCCAGTTCGTTGGTCTCGGGCACGATCTTTGGTGGGGACAGCGCCAGGCCCCGCGCGGTCGCCAGAGCACGCTGAGGTGGCGCGCGAAACGCGACGTCGCCAGGTATGGCCACGACCGCAACTCCGCGCAGTCCGACCGCCGCGCGGATGGCGTTTTCCAGCACGTAAGGCAGTTGGCTTGGATCCGAGATCAGCTCGCAATAGTGGCTGCACTCCTGGAATAGATTTTGCGGATGAGTCTCCTGAAAATAGCCGCCGCCGATCTCGGCCGAGGGAATCTGCGCTGCGATTGCGAGCACCGGAACGCGGCTGCGATGGGCATCGAACAGACCATTGACGAGATGCAGATTGCCCGGTCCGCAGGAGCCGGCGCATACTGCAAGGCTGCCCGTCATCTCGGCCTCGCCTGCGGCGGCAAACGCTGCGACTTCCTCGTGCCGCACATGCACCCACTCAATGGTGCCACGGCGGCGCAGCGCTTCCGTGAGGCCGTTGAGGCTGTCACCGACGATGCCATAGATCCGCTTGACACCCGCCTGCTCGAGCGTTGCCACGAAGAGGTCGGCCACGTTGTTGATCGCCATCACGTTCTCCCGGTATCGCTGGTGTTGTCGCGTTTATCCTTCGAGGCTCCCCATACGGCGCGTTGCGCCCCCGGCTCGCTCCTCGGGATGACGGATCTGGCAGTATGGTCGTGCGAGCCTAGCAATCACCGCCCTGCGGGCGCCGAGAGCGCGCCGGTCGAGTAGCGCCACCAGTCGACTTCGCGTGGCTCGGTCGGCCAGACGGCAGCGCTGGAGTCGCGGAAGGACTGGGTAGCGGGGACGGGGGCCTTGCGGGGGTGGTGGCGCTGACTTGCTGAGGCCGTCTGGATCGTCAGGGACGCGAGCAGCGTCGTGGCGAGCACGGTCAGTGTTGTTGTTCGCATCATTGGTCTCCCTAGTCGGACGCCGCCCGAGAGAAATGTCTCGTGCCGGTGTCGCCGCTTTTCGGAGATGGCGATGCGTCTCGCCGAATATCACGGTTTCGGCCATCACGAAGCGGCGAGCCAAAATTTTAGTCGCGGCTAAATATTCGGCAATGGCGCGGATGGTCCTGATGGACTTGGCGAGCACGATCCGCTTGAATGGGGACCAGTTGATGTATCGAGCCACACCGATGTGGAAATATTTACTGGTCTTGGCGCTGGTGGCCTCGCCCACCGCAGCGCAGATGAAGCAGCCGCCGAAAGCCGCGACGGCGGTGCGCCCCGACCCTTGCGCGCCGGTCGGGCGTACCGCGGACGGCAAGCTGGTCTATTCCATGAAATGCGAGAACCTGCCGGCGCCGTCGTCACCTCCGCCGCAGGCGGAACTGAAGGAGGTGGCCCCGCCGGCGGCCGAGGCTGAGCCGGAAACGCGGCGGAGCGGCATTTTCGGCTGGTCTTATGACCGCAGGTGACGCCCCACTTGCGTTGGTCCTGCTGGGATGCTCTTTGCGTGAAGGTTCCCCGTGGAGGGCCAAAGCCTTCCCACCTAGAGAGATGAGATGAGCAAACTCGTTATTCGCGCCGGCGATTTCACCTTTGATGCCCGCTTCGAGGAGCAACTGGCGCCGAAGACCGTCGCCGCATTCCGTAAAGCCATGCCGTTCGAAAGCCACATCATCCACGTGCGCTGGAGCGGCGAGGGCGTGTGGATGCCGCTCGGCGACCTCGATTTCGGCGTCGGCTACGAGAACCACACCAGCTATCCCGCGCCGGGCCAGATCATCCTCTATCCCGGTGGCATCAGCGAGACCGAGATCCTGCTCGCCTATGGTGGCGTGCACTTTGCAAGCAAGATGGGCCAGCTGGCCGGTAATCACTTCATCACGCTGACGTCGGGTCTTGAGAATCTGGCGACGCTGGGCAAGAGCGTGCTGTGGAAGGGCGCCCTGCCGATCCGCTTCGAGGAAGTCTGAGTTGCCAGAACCCCGCTATCCCCGTGATCTGCGCGGCTATGGCCGCAACCCGCCGCATCCGCATTGGCCGGGCGGGGCCCGCGTCGCGGTGCAGTTCGTCGTCAACTTCGAGGAGGGCGGGGAGAACAACATTCTGCACGGCGACCGCGCCTCGGAAGCGTTCCTGTCCGACGTGCTGGGCGCGCAGCCCTGGCCCGGCCAGCGCCATGCCAACATCGAATCGATGTTCGAATATGGGTCGCGCGCGGGCTTCTGGCGGCTGTGGCGGATGTTCACGATGCGCAAATTGCCGACCACTGTGTTTGGCGTTGCCACGGCGCTGAAACGCAATCCGGAGATCGTCGCCGCGATGCAGGAGGCGGGCTGGGACATCGCCAGCCACAGCCTGAAATGGATCGAGCACAAGGACATGACCGAGGCGCAGGAGCGCGCCGAGATCACTGAGGCCATCCGCGTGCATACCGAGGCGACCGGCGCGCGGCCACTCGGCTGGTACACCGGTCGATCCTCGATCAACACCAACCGGCTGCTGATGGAAGAGGGCGGCTTCCTCTATCTCTGCGACTCCTATGCCGACGATCTGCCCTATTGGGTCAAGGGCTCCGGCCGCAAGCAGCTCATCATCCCCTATACGCTCGACAATAACGACATGCGCTTCATCAACGCGCAGGGCTTTGCGGAGGGCGAGCAGTTCTTCACCTATCTGAGGGATGCCTTCGACGTGCTCTATGCCGAAGGCGAGAGCGCGCCGAAGATGATGTCGGTGGGCCTGCATTGCCGCCTGGTCGGTCGTCCCGGCCGCGCGGCGGGATTGATGCGCTTTCTCGACTATATCGGCGGGCACGAGCACGTTTGGGTGCCGACCCGACTGCAGATCGCGCGTCATTGGCACGATAATCTCGCCCATCTCGCCGACGATGCGTTCGAGATTGGTTGAGGCGGGCGGCGATGTCGCAACTGTCTCTGTCCGATCTCAACGCTGCAAGCAAAGCCGACTTCGTCGCGGCGCTCGCCAACATTTTCGAGCACTCGCCATGGATCGCCGAGCGCGTCGCGGATCAGCGGCCGTTTGCCGGGGTCAATCAGTTGTTCGCGGCGATGACGGCGGCGGTCGAAAGTGCCGTGGCAGAGCTGCGACTCGCGCTGATCAAGGCGCATCCTGATCTCGCCGACAAGACGCAACGTGCGGCAGGTCTTACCGCAGACTCCAATGCCGAGCAGAACAGCGTCGGGCTCGACCGCCTGTCCGACGCCGAATACACGGCGTTCGAACGCGTCAACAATGCCTATCGCGCAAAGTTCGGCATCCCCTATATCGTCTGCGTGCGCCGCCATACCAAGGATTCCATCCTGCGCGATTTCGAGCAGCGGCTGCCGAACGACGCCGAGACCGAGACAGGGCGCTCGATCGCGGAGATCTGCCGCATCGCTGCGTTGCGGCTCGACCAGCACGTAGTCGCCGATGATCGCCTGAAGGTCCACGGCCGGCTCTCGACCCATGTGCTCGACAATCACAGCGGCAAGCCTGCGCCGGGCATCGCGGTCGAGCTTGTCGAGCTCGCTTCTCTCGGCGAGAGCCGCGTCATTGTGCGCGCCGTCACAAATCACGATGGCCGTACCGACCAGCCGCTGATCGGCGGCCGGCCCTTGCCGATCGGCCGCTACGAGCTCCGCTTCAGCGTCGGCAAATATTTTGCCACGCGCGGCGTGCCGATGTCGGACCCGCCGTTCCTCGACGAAATTCCGCTGCGTTTTGCGATCAGCGAGCCCGAGGGCCACTACCACGTGCCGCTGCTGGTCACGCCCTGGAGCTATTCGACCTATCGCGGGAGCTAGGCTGTCTCTTATACACATCCCGATCGTATCGGACGTCTCGGCGAACAGCACTTCCGTGCGCGGCACATCGGCGAAGGAGGGCAGGTGATAGTCGCGGAATTTGGCGTTGATGATGCGCCCCTGCGCGTCGATCACCATCTCCTCATACATTGCCGCCCCCAGAGCCTGCGCTACGCCGCCCTCGACCTGGCCGCGGCATTGCATGGGATTGGCAACGACGCCGGCATCGGCCGCCTGCACGCTCCTGAGAATCTTCAACTCGCCCGAGGCCTTGTTCACCGCCACGCGAAAACCCTGCACGTTGAACGCGACCGAGCGCGGCGTGCCCTGGGAATTGCCGCTCGCCGCGAGCACCTCGTCTTGCTCCTGCGCGTTCCTCGCGAGATCAGCAAAGGAGATCCGCCTGACACCGCTGACGACAGAATTGTCGTCAAGCGTGCAAATCGCGGCATCGCACAGCCATGCCTCGGCGGCCGCCGCCTTCAACATGCTCGCAAGACGCTCCGCCGCCGCCTGCGTTGCCTTGCCGGCGACGAAAATGCCGGCGCTGCCATAGGCGCCGGTGTCGTGGCCGCCATGCGCTGTGTCGGATTGCTTGAGGTCGATGTTGTCGACGGTGGTCGCGAGCGCGCTGGCCGCGATCTGCCGGTGCACCGTGCTGGTGCCGTTACCGAACTCGGCGGTGCCGACGGTGAGATCGAAGCTGCCGTCGCCGTTGAGCGTGATCATCGCGTCCGCGATATGCCCGGCCGGCGGCACGGTGTCGATCATGGTCAGCGCAATGCTCTCGCCGATCAGCCAGTCCGCCGACAAATCCGGTTGAGGCGCATCCGCCTGCATCGCGCGCTCGACCAGATCGAGGCACTGGTCGAGCCCGTAGGAGCCATAGGCGACGTCGTGATATTCCGACGGGGGTGGCGACAGCATGGGATCGCCGGGCCTGACGACGTTGCGGCGGCGGATATCGTATGGGCTGATGCCGAGCTGCCTTGCCAGTTCGTCGATCGCCGACTCGACCGCGAGCAATGCCTGCGGCAGGCCGTAGCCGCGATACGCGCCAGCCGGCACCGTGTTCGTGTAGACGACGACGCCATCGACCCTCTTGTTCGGGCAGTTGTAGACGCTGATGGACTCCCCCACCGCGTGGAACATCACCGCTCCGCCGTGATTGCCGTAAGCTCCGGTATTGGAGAGCAGGTCGAGCTGGAGCGCGGTCAGCCTGCCGTCCGCATCGGCACCGGCCTTGACGCGGACACGCATCGGATGTCGCGTCGAGGTCGCGATGAACTGCTCCTCGCGCGTCAGCTCGAGTTTCACAGGGCGCCCCGTCTTCAGCGCGGCGAGCGCCAAAATGTCCTCGACGAACATCTCCTGCTTGCCGCCAAAGCCGCCGCCGACCCGCGCGCAGAACACGCGCACCTTGTCCATGGGAAGATCGAAAATGTTCGACAGCGCGCGGCGAGTGAGGAACGGCACCTGCGTGCTGGTGCGGACATTGAGGACGCCGGACGCATCGAGCCAGGCCAGGCCGCCATGCGTCTCCAGCGCAGCATGCTGCACGCGCTGGCTAGCGAAAGTTCCCTCGTAACTGACGGCCGAAGCTGCGAACGCCGCCGCAACGTCACCGAACTCGCCATGGATCTCCGCCACGATGTTGCGCTGTGCGTTCGCGACGCGATGTTCGATGCTGCGATCGGGATGCACGAGCGGCGCCCCGAGCGCCATCGCCTGCTCCGGGTCGATCACCGCGGGCAGGATGTCGTAGGCCACCTTCAGCCGGCGGCACGCTTCCTCCGCGGCAGCCTCGCTTTCCGCCACGACGGCGGCGACCTTTTGGCCGATGAAGCGGACGATATCATCGAGGACGCGCGTATCCTCCGGGTCCATCCAGTCCTTCTCGTGCCGCGCGGTCGAGAACAGCCGGTCGGGCACGTCCTCATGGGTCAGCACCGCGTGGACGCCGGGAACGTCCAGCGCGGCCGTCTTGTCGATTGCGACGATCCTCGCATGCGCATGCGGCGAACGCAGGAGCTTGATGTGGAGGAGGCCCTGGATCTCGGTGTCGAAAGTGTAGCGCGCCTCGCCGCGCACGATGTCGGGTCCGGCCGGCGCGGGAAGGCTGCGGCCGAACGCGCCGCCGGCCTCCACGGCATCGTCGACATTGGTCTTGCCGTCGAGCGCATCCGCGATCGCGCGATAGCCGGTGCAGCGGCAGATGTTGCCCTTCAGCGCCGCGCCGAGATCGGTGCGCTGCGCCTGGTTCAGCGACGCGCAGGTCAGGATCATGCCGGCGGTGCAGAAGCCGCATTGAAACCCCTGGGCGTCGAGAAAGGCCTGCTGCATCGGATGCGTGCCGCCGTCGCCGCCAAACCCTTCGATGGTGGTGATCGCGCGGCCCTCGGCGCGGAAGGCCGGGATCAGACAGCTATGCACCGGCTCGCCATCGAGCAGCACCGTGCAGGCGCCGCAATCGCCGGCGTCGCAGCCCTTCTTGACGCCGAAATGGCCGAGCTCGCGCAGGAAGGTTCGAAGGCATTGGCCCGCGCGTGGGTGTTCCGAAAACGGCTTGCCGTTGATCTCGAAGCTCATGGCCGCGCGCCATCCAGCAATTCGCGACGAATCTCCTCGGCAAGGTGCAGCGTCATATGCTTGCGCCAGAACGGCTTGCCGTGGACGTCGTCATGATAGAGGCCGTCGATGATCTCGGTCACGATGGCTGCGCGCAATGCGTTCGCATCGGGCGGCTTCGGGAGGGACAGTCGGATCGGGCGCACGGTCGATGCAGTCACCGTCAGGTTCAGTCCACCATCGTCATCGAGGCTGCCGATCAACAGCGCCGCGGAGCGGCCGACCGGCGTCAGCGAGATCTGGCGGAACGCCGAACGGCGCTTCAGTGCGGATAGGGGGATATCAATCTGCCGCAACAGATCGCCCGGCATCAGGCGGTTGCGCTGATTGCCGGTGATGAAATCGAGAACGGGAAGCTTCTGCTCGCCGCCGCCGGCCTTCCAGATCGTGCAAATGCCGTCGAGTGCTGACGTCAGCGAGATCATTGGACCTGCTGGCAGCGACATGCAGAGATTGCCGCCGACCGTTGCCGTCTTCCAGATCTTGAACGAGGCGAGGAAGGCGCGGCAGCATTGGCTGATCAGCGGTGCGGCGACCCAGTCGAGCGGACAGGTCAGCGCATCGAGCTCTGCGATGGTGCAGGTTGCCGCGATCGTCAGATAGGTGTCGGTGATGGTCAGTGCCGGCCATTTCAGGTCGGTGAGGTCGATCAGGCGGGACAGGTGGGCCTGCGGCTCCGAGAACAGCCAGGTTCCGCCCGCGAGCCAAGCATCACCTGCCGTCCAAACGGGCAGTTGCGCGCGGCTCTCCGGATGGGCCACCGACGTGATGGTATTCAAGTCCATGAGTACGCCAACGCCTTGAATCGGATCGATCGCTTGAAATGGAGTCTTGCAAGTCCGGAGCCAAGTCGCAACAAGGATGCAAGCAACTAACCTTCGCCTTGCGGGCGAGAATGCCGGCCGACGTCAGGAGAAACGGGATCATGGATAACGCAAAGCCGGTCTGGATCAAGGATCCGCTCGCCATCCTCGCCGATGGGGCCGAGCGCGGCATCGTGGTGCAGGATGGGCTGATCGTCGAGCTTGTGCCCGCTGGCGGTAAGCCCGCAGCGGACGCCGCGGTGTTCGAAGCGGGCGAACATGTCGTCCTGCCCGGTCTTATCAATACGCATCACCACTTCTACCAGACGCTGACACGCGCGCTGCCGGCGGCGATGGACCGCGAGTTGTTTCCCTGGCTCAAGGCGCTCTATCCGGTCTGGGCACGGATGACACCGGAGGCACTCCAGCTCGGCGTCACCGTGGCGATGTCGGAGCTGCTGCTGTCGGGCTGCACCACCACGACTGATCATCACTACGTCTTCCCGGCGGGCCTTGAAGATGCGCTCGACATCGAGGTCGCCGTTGCCAAGCGGCTCGGCGTGCGGGTGCTGCTCACGCGCGGTTCGATGAACCTGTCGCAGCGCGACGGCGGCCTGCCGCCTGATAGCGTGGTGCAGGACGAGGACACCATCCTCGCCGACAGCGCGCGGGTGGTCGCAAAGCATCACCAGCGCGGTGCGGATGCGATGGTGCAGATCGCGTTGGCGCCATGCTCGCCATTCTCGGTGACGACGTCGCTGATGCGCGCCACCGCCGATCTCGCCGACAAACTTGATGTTCGCCTGCACACGCATCTTGCCGAGACCGAGGACGAGAACAGGTTTTGCGAACAGATGTATGGCTGCCGCCCGCTCGATTATCTCGAGCAGTGCGGCTGGCTCAATGCGCGGACCTGGCTCGCCCACGGCATCTTCTTCAACGCCGAAGAGATGAAGCGGCTCGGCAAGGCCAAGACCACCATCAGCCACTGCGCCTGCAGCAACCAGCTTCTCGCGTCGGGCTGCTGCCCGGTCTGCGAGATGGAGGACGCCGGCGTCGGCATCGGACTCGGGGTCGATGGCTCGGCCTCCAACGATGCGTCCAATCTGATGCAGGAGGTGCGTTCCGCGTTCCTGCTCCAGCGAGCGCGTTATGGAGTGACGAGGATCAGCCACAAGGACGCGCTGCGCTGGGCGACCAAGGGCTCGGCCGCCTGCGTCGGCCGCCCCGAGCTCGGCGAGATCGCCCTCGGCAAGGCGGCGGATCTGGCGCTGTATCGGCTGGATGAATTGCGCTTCTCGGGCCACGGCGATCCGATTGCGGCAGTCGTGCTCTGCGGCGCGCATCGGGCCGATCGGGTGATGGTCGCGGGCAAATGGGCCGTGGTCGACGGGGCAATCCCGGGGCTGGATATCGCCGATTTGATCCGCCGCCACAGCGCTGCGGCCCGCGCGATGCAGGCAGGTTAGGCAGGTAGGATAGAGAAGAGGGGGCAACCACCATTGCCGGGTATTGGTGGCTACCCCCTCCGAACCTCCTCCGGGAGGAGCAGGTGATTTTAGCAATGCAAGAAGCGTGCTACTTGCCCGGCACCTTGTCGTCGATGCCCTTGACGTAGAAGTTCATGCCGAGGATCTGGCCGTCATCGAGGTGATCGCCGCCCTTGCACTCGACTTCCTTGCCGTCCTGCCCGACGACCGGGCATTTGAACGGATGCAGCTTGCCTGACGTGATCGCGGCTTGGGCATCCTCTGCCATCTTTTTCACGTCGTCGGGCATGTTGGTGTAGGGCGCCATCGCGAACATGTGGCTGTCGAGCCCGCCCCAGGTGTCCTCGGACTTCCAGGTGCCGTCGAGTTCGGCCTTGACGCGCGCGATGTAGTAGGGACCCCAGGTATCGAGGATCGAGGTGAGCTGCGCCTTGGGCCCGAACTTGATCATTTCGGAATCCTGGCCGAAGGCGAGCTTGCCGCGCTCGGCAGCGATCTGCATCGCCGCCGGCGAATCCGTGTGCTGCATGATAACGTCGGCGCCCTGGTCGAGCAGCGCCTTGGCGGCGTCGGCCTCCTTACCCGGATCGAACCAGGTGTTGGCCCAAATGATCTTGACCTTGATGTTCGGGTTGATGGTCTGCGCCGCGAGGATCGTCGCGTTGATGCCGGAGACGACCTCGGGAATCGGGAACGAGCCGATATAGCCGAGCACACCGGTTTTCGACATCTTGGCGGCGATCAGGCCCTGGATGTACCGCCCCTGATACCATTTCGACGAATAGGTCGACATGTTCTTGTCGCGCTTGTAGCCGGTGGCGTGCTCGAAATGCACGTTCGGATATTTCTTCGCGACCTTCAGCGTCGGGTCCATGTAGCCGAAGGACGTGGTGAAGATCAGCTTGTTGCCGGCGCGGACGAGCTGCTCGATGGCGCGCTCGGCGTCCGGGCCCTCGGGAACATTCTCGAGATAGGTAGTCTCGATCTTGTCGCCCAATTCCTTCACGAGCGCCTCGCGCGCCTGCTCGTGCTGATATGTCCAGCCGAGATCGCCAATCGGGCCAAGGTAAATGAAGCCGACCTTCAGCTTGTCGGCAGCGGAGGCGGCGCCAATGCTTCCGGCAAGCAAGAGCCCGGCAGCCAGCGCAAGAAGTGTTTTCCTCATCATCAATCTCCAAACAGTCGGGGAAAGCCACACCGCAACGTGCGCGCCCCATCGCGCACGAAGCGGAAGTCCATCAACGATCGGGCACGAACACGGTGCCGAGCGCGGCCGGCGCGGTCGATCCGCCGGTGCGTGCGCGCGACAAGAGAACCAGGACGATCACGGTTGCCAGATACGGCAGCGCCGACATGAACTGCGAGGGAATGCCAATGCCCCAGCCCTGAGCGTGCAGTTGCAGGATGGTCACCGCGCCGAACAGGTAGGCGCCGACGACGAGGCGCCCCGGCCGCCACGATGAGAACACGACCAGCGCGAGCGCGATCCAGCCGCGGCCAGCAGTCATGCCGGGAATGAAGAACGGCGTGTAGGCGAGCGGCAGATAGGCACCGGCAAGTCCCGCGCAAGCGCCGCCGAACATCACCGCAAGGGTGCGGATGCGCAGCACGGGATAGCCGAGCGCATGCGCGGAGACGTGGTTGTCGCCGCAGGCGCGCAGGATCAGCCCGGCTCGCGTCCGATAGAGGAACCACCATACGCCGACGATCAGCGCGATCGAGAGATAGACGAAGGCATCCTCGCCGAACAGCACGCGGCCGATCAGCGGAATGTCGGTGAGGATGGGAATGTAGAGATGCGGCGCCGGCGTGATGCGCTCGCCGACGAAGCCGGCACCGATCAGGCCCGAGAGCCCGATGCCGAGGATGGTCAGCGCGAGCCCGGTCGCAACCTGATTGACCGCGAGACCGAGCGCCATCAGCGCGAAGACCAACGACATCAACGTACCCGCAATGATGCCGCAGATTGCGCCAATGATGATCGAGCCCGTGAGCCACGCACCCGCAAAGCCGCAGGCCGCGCCCATGATCATCATGCCTTCGACGCCGAGGTTGAGGACGCCGGAACGCTCGGTCACGAGCTCGCCCGTCGCCGCGATCAGCAGCGGCGTCGAGGCGGCAAGCACCGACAGGATGATGGCTTCAACCAGTTCCACGGGCCACCTGACGGTTCGGGAAGACCAGCCGGAAACGGTAGAGGATCAGGGAATCGCAGGCGAGCACGTAGAACAGCAAAATCCCCTGGAAAACCTTGGTGACATCAAGCGGGATCTTCATTGCGATCTGGGCCTGCTCGCCCCCGATGAAGGTCAATGCGAGAAAAAGGCCTGCAATTAATATTCCAATCGGATTCAACCGGCCGAGGAAGGCGACGATGATGGCGGTAAATCCGTAACCGGGCGAGATGCCGGGTTGGAGATGCCCAACCGGGCCGGCAACCTCGATGATGCCGGCAAGACCGGCCAGCGCGCCTGAGACGGCGAAGGTCAGGATGATCAACTGGTTGGCGTTGAAGCCGCCGAACCGCGCCGCGCGCGGCGCAGCGCCGACCACGCGGATCTCGAAGCCCTTGATGGTTCGTCCCAGCAGCACCGCCGCTGCCGCTACGATCAGGAGTGCGATGATCGAGCCGAGATGTAGCCGCCCGCCTTCGATCAGCACCGGGACTGTCGCCACGGGATCGAATTCCGCAGTGGTTGGGAAATTGAAACCGTGCGGATCGCGCCACGGGCCACGGACGAGATAGTCGAGGAAGAGGTCGGCGACATAGACCAGCATCAGGCTGGTCAGGATTTCGCTGGCGCCGAATTTCACCTTGCAGATGGCCGGGATCAGGGCGTAGAGCGCGCCGGCGACGGCACCAAGCAAGAGCATCGCCGGCAGCACCCAGACCCCGGCGTCCGTGCCTTGCGTCTTCACCGCGATCCAGCTTCCGGCGACTGCGCCAATCAGGAACTGGCCCTCGGCGCCAATGTTCCAGGCATTGGCGAGATAGCAGAGCGACAGCCCGATCGCGATCATCACCAGCGGCGTCGCCTTCACCGCGATCTCCTGGAGCGAGTAGCCGTCGGTCAATGGTGCGATGAAGTACGCATGGAGAGCAAGGAGCGGATTCTTGCCGAGGACCGCGAACAGGATGCTCATCGTCACGATCGTCAGGCCGATCGCGATCAGCGGCGAGACCAGCGCGATCGTGTTGGAGCGCTCGGTGCGCTTCTCAAGCACGAGCTGCATGCGCGACCTCCTTCTGGTCCAGGCTGCTGCCGCCCATCAGCAGGCCGAGCTTTTCACGCGTCGCTTCGCTGGCCGAGAGCGGCACCGAGAGCCGGCCGTGGAACATCACCGCGATACGGTCGGCGATCTCGGCGAGCTCGTCGAGATCCTGGCTCGTCACCAGGACGGCCGCGCCGCTGGCGGCGAGATCCAGCAGCGCCTGGCGGATGATGGCAGCCGCGCCTGCATCCACGCCCCAGGTCGGCTGACTCACCACCAGCACGGCCGGGTTGCGCAGGATCTCGCGGCCGACGATGAATTTTTGCAGATTGCCGCCGGAGAGGCTTGCCGCTTCCGGATCGCGCTTGGCCTTGCGTACGTCGAAGGTCTCGGTCGCCTTGTCGACCGTTTTCAACGTCGCCGCCGTATCGATGAAGCCGTGCCTGACCATGCCGCTGGCGGCGTGGCCCGTCAGCAATGCGTTCTCCGACAATCGCATGCGCGGCGCGGTGCCATGGCCGAGCCGCTCTTCGGGCACGAAGGCCGCGCCCAGCTTGCGGCGCTGGGTGATCGACAAATGGCCGGCGGCGATGCCTTCGATCACCACCGTGCCGGGATCCTTCGACAACCTCTCGCCCGACAGGGCGGCGAAAAGCTCGTCCTGGCCGTTGCCAGCGACGCCTGCGATGCCGAGGATCTCACCGCCCTTGAGCTCGAGCGAGATGTGCTCGAGGCGCACGCCGTGCGGCTCGTCGGGCACAAGCGTGAGATCGTTGACGACGAGCCGCGGCACAGTGGTCTGCCTGCCAGTCGCGGCCCTGACCTCCTTGATCTCGCCGCCGACCATCATGCGCGCGAGCGAGGCCGCCGTCTCTTGCCGCGGATTGCAGGTCGCGACCTTCTTGCCACCGCGCAGGATGGTGGCAGTGTCGCACAGCCGCTTCACCTCTTCGAGCTTGTGGCTGATATAGAGGATTGCGCGGCCTTCCGCCTTGAGGCGTTCGAGCACGATGAATAGCTGGTCGGCCTCCTGCGGCGTCAGCACGGCGGTCGGCTCGTCCAGGATCAGGAATTTGGGATTTTGCATCAGGGCGCGCACGATCTCGATGCGCTGCCGCTCGCCGACCGACAATTGCCAGACCTCGCGCTTTGGATCGAGCGGCAGGCCGTAGGTCCTCGAAACCTGTTCCAGCCGCGCCGACATGTCCTTGTAGGACTCCTTGCCGTCGAGCCCGAGCGCGACGTTCTCGGCGACGGTGAGATTCTCGAATAGCGAGAAATGCTGGAACACCATGCCGATGCCGCGGCTGCGGGCTTCCGACGGGCCGGACAGCACGATGCGCTCGCCCTGCCAGCGAATCTCGCCGGCGCTTGGCTGGATCAGGCCGTAGATCGCCTTGACCAGCGTCGACTTGCCGGCGCCGTTCTCGCCAAGCAGGGCGTGGATCTCTCTGGGGAAGATATCAATGTCGATCGAGGCGTTGGCGAGGAAGTCGCCATAGCGCTTGGTGAGCCCGATCGTCTGGAGCAGCGGTGGCTCCCCGGTATGCGGGCTGTTGGGCATCGCGTCTGACATTCGCCGTCACGTGGGTCGAGTAAAGTGCCTCTGCCTCAATAGTGGGCTAGTTTGATCCGCCGCGTAAGTAGCGAAAAAACGTCATGCCTTGCTCAACGCTTCGGCAAACGAGAGGATTCGCCATCCATTCGCGATTCTCGAGCGACAGTTCTAGCGAGTCCGTAGTTATGCGGTAAGTGTCTGTTGCAAATTTGTGACGGTTCAAGCCCAATCGGAACCGCCCTGTGCAGCCTTGATGCCAAGTTGGGCAACCGACGCGTTTCGCTTTGTACGCTTTGCGCAGACGCGGCGACGCCGCGGGTCCGGGCTCAGCGAATCGGTTTTTGCCGCGCACAAAAGGCAAAGAAAAACAATCGGGAAACTCTGGCAGGGGCTCGCGCAACGCGCGCAAGCGAAGCGCGTTGCCGGGCATCGAAGCGAGCGAAAAAGTCCTGATCCTCACGCGCCTTCTGCCGAAACCTGCAGCAGGCGCTGAAACAAGTTGAGGCTTCTCACCTCCAGGGAACGGCGCAAGTGTCGCACCCGACGGGGCTTGATTTCTAAAGCTTCAATTTTGGGGGTGTTCAGGATGTCGTTTCGTTTCACGGCAATTGCAGCAACGGCGCTGTCTCTTGCTACGCTAGCCACCGGCGGCTTGGCTCACGCGGCGGACCTTCCAGTCAAGGCCGCCAAGAAGACAACGGACCTTCCGTTCTTCCTGGTGATCGACGACCGGGTGTCGTTCTCGTATATGCCGAAGGGCACCGACCCCGGCATGTGGAGCGTGCGCCCGGATGGTTCGATCGACGGCAAGACGCCCAAGCAGGTCTACTCCTTCACCCACTTCGATCTCTGGGCCTACGGCACCAACTTCTTCACCATCTCGATGTTCAAGTCGGGTCATAACGACCCCGCCAGCCCTTGCGTTGCGCCCGGCGTGACCATCACCGGCGGCGCTGCCGACTGCGCCGGCGCGACCGAGATCTACGGCCTGTTCCGCTCGACCTTCGGCTGGAACGAACTATTCAACACCAAGGCCTTCACCGCCGGCCCGCTGCACAACGTCTCGTTCGAAGTCGGTATGGACGGCAACACCGAGAACAACTTCCTTGCGCCCGCCAAGCGCGACGTCGTCGCCGGTCTGCAGTTTGCCTTCGATCTTCCCTACAAGGGCTACATCAACGTCGCGCCCTTGATGTACTGGGAGTTCTCGAACCACAACGCCTTCACCCAGTGCGGCCTGTTCGTCGCCGGACCTGCGGGCGTCGTCTGTAACTCGGACGGCAATGTCAGCTACAATCCGACCTGGGCGGTCGAAATCAACTACTACATGGACCTCGGCTTCCTGCCGCCGAACATGCAGTACTGGTCGATCAGCGGCCGTGCCGGATGGTATGGACCAAAGGGCGACTCGAACGGCCTTCCTGCGCTCTCGGGCGTCGGCCGGTTCTCCACCGCGTCCAAGACCGAGCTGAACAGCGAACCGATCCGCCTGACCTTCGACGCCTCGAAGGCGGCGTGGGGTGACAAGTACTCGCACTTCGTCGATCTCTGGGTCGCCTATCGCTACTGGGAGAACAAGTTCGGCCTCGATCACAACGCCATGCCCGGCGTCTGCACCGTCGCCGCCACCGGCCAGAGCACCAAGAGCTGCACCGAGTCCACGGTCTATGGCGGTGTCACTGTGAAGTTCTGATCGGTTGAAGTCTTCCAAGGTTCGGATGGCGCCGTGCAGGAATGCGCGGCGCCATTTGGGGGTTTTGGCGGAGAATCATAGGGTGGGCAAAGCGAAGCGTGCCCACCACTTCTGCTCTATTGCATTCAGATGGTGGGCACGGCGCGAGGGCGCCTTTGCCCACCCTACGAGTCCGAGTTTGTGGAGATTGCTACCTCGTCCACACGCCGTCGTGCAGGGCTTCGGCTTCGTTTTCCAGGAGCGGGCCGACGACCTCGGTTCGCCGCTGGCCGCTGACAAAGACCTCGCGGCAGGGCAGATCGAGGGTCGGGTTCTCCGGGTGGTTGCCGGTGACGCCGCGCAGGCGGTGTTCGCTGAGCCCATAGACCACGCGGCCGATGCCGGCCCAGTAGATCGCGCCGGCGCACATCGCGCAGGGCTCGGCGGAGGAGTAGAGCGTCGCCTTGGCGAGCACCTCACGACCCAGCGTCCGGCAGGCCTGCGTGGCGGCGAGGCGCTCGGCATGCGCGGTGCCGTCATGGTCCGGCATGTAGCCGTTTTCGGCCTCGATCAACACCTTGCCGTCCGCGTCGACCACGAGGCAGCCGAACGGGTGGTTGCCATGGGTGAGGGAGCGGCGAGCTACCTCAAACGACAGGCGCAAGAAGTGCTCGTCGCGTTCCGATGCGCCGCTCATCGCTGCTCCGCTGTTAGTGTCCCGCCATGTGACGGCCGACCACGGTGAGGTCGGCTTCGCTGGTCCGTGCTTCATACACGAATTCGCCGTGGAACATCACAACCAACCGGTCGGACAGCTCGAGCAATTCGTCGAGATCCTCGCTGACCAGCAGAACCGCCGCGCCGCGATTGCGCGCGGCCATGATCTCGGCGTGGATTTGCGCCACCGCCGCGAAATCGAGGCCGAAGCAGGGATTGGCCGCGATCAGCACTTCGACGTCGCCGCCGAGCTCGCGCGCCAGCACCGCGCGCTGCACATTGCCGCCTGACAGCGCCGAGATCGGCGTCTCCGGCGTGCGCGTCTTGATCTTGTATTGCGCGATCTTCTTTCGGGCGTCGTCGCGGAATGCGCCGCGGTTGAGCCACCAGCCGAGGCTCGCAAAGGGCGCGCGGTCGAATTCGCGGAAGGCGATATTGTCGGCGACGCTCATGCCGCCGACGCAGGCGTTCTTGAGCGGTTCCTCCGGCAATAGTGACATCTTGTGCTGGCGCATCTCCTCGCGGCGTGCGTGATAGGGATCGCCGGCGACGCGGATTTCGCCGCTCTCGGCGTCGCGCTGGCCGGCCAGCACCTCGACGAGCTGGCGCTGGCCGTTGCCGGAGACACCGGCGATACCGACGATCTCGCCGGCGCGTACCGTAAGGGAAACGTCGTGCACTGCGATCGCGCCGGCATCGTCGCGTGCGCGGACCTTTGCCAGCTCCAGCCGCGCCTGGCCTGTTTCGCCGGTGCGCGGCGGCTGCACGGTCAACTCTTCGGCGCCGATCATGGTGCGCGCCATGGCGTCGGGCGTGAGCTCGGCAACCTTGCCTTGGCCGGCGAGCTTGCCGCGCCGCAGGATCGTCACCTCGTCGGCGAACGCCATGACCTCGCGGAACTTGTGCGTGATCATCAGGATCGTCAGCTCGCCCCTGACCACCATGTCGCGGAGCATGCCGAGTACCTCGTCGGCTTCGGCCGGCGTCAGTACGGAGGTCGGCTCGTCCAGGATCAGGAAGCGCCGCTTCAGATAGAGCTGCTTGAGAATCTCGCATTTTTGCCGCTCGCCGGCGGAGATGTCGGAGACTTTTGCGTTGAGCGGCACCTTGAACGGCATCCGCGCCAGAAACGCTCCAAGTTCCTTCTTCTCCTTACTCCAATCCACCACTGCCGGAACGTCGTCGCGCGCGAGCACGAGATTCTCGGCAACCGTCATCGCCGGCACGAGGGTAAAATGCTGGTAGACCATGCCGAGCCCGAGCGCGTGGGCATCCCTGGGATTGCCGATCGCCTGCTGGCGGTCGCCGATCAGGATGTCGCCTTCGGTGGCGTGGTAGTAGCCCATGATGCATTTGACGAGCGTCGACTTGCCCGCGCCGTTCT
>NZ_JBANBK010000080.1:0-39445 GCF_053572325.1 Bradyrhizobium sp. UFLA05-112
TAATTATTTTTAAATGATGGGACTGCGGGAGGTTCTGTTGGCGCAAGAGACGAAAATTGTGTTCGTCGATCTCACTCTCTCCCGACTGCAGGCATGCATGGGTCAGTTGGCATTGCCGACCGCAGGGTGCAGGGACGTCGAGGTACTGGAGAACCAGATCGAATTGCGGCGACGAGTGCTGAGCGACATCGAGATCATTCGATCCCGGTTGCGAGGCAGCGGCTGCACACTCCAGGCACTGAGGCGCCAAACGCCTAGGCGCCTCAGTCGATTAGGGGCGGCCGGATCATCGCGGAGCCGGTCTTGCCGGCGCGTGGTCCGCCGAGCCTGACCTTCGGTATCCAATTCTAGAGCATATCAGCCCGGTTGGAACGTCCAGAGTCACGTTCCGACCGTGGCATATTGTTGTGCTGTTTAATGCGCGGTCGCGAGTTCACCGCTTGATTAATCATGGGGGAGCCGCTATTTCAGCCTTTGTTGCAGTTCCATATTCTCAGGTGGATATGCTCTATCCAGCTTGATTAATGTCCATTACGGGAATATGAGTACGGTGCAATTATAGGGTGACAGCATGTCCGCAAAGAAGCTGGAATTAGAATCGATGTCACTAGACGACCTGTGGTCGCTTCATGGGGAAATCAGTGGCATTTTGTCAGCCCGAATCAAGGCCGAAAAGCAGGAACTAGAGAAGCGTTTGGCCGTGCTCAATGGTGGGACGCGCGTGCCGCGGGACGCGAACTCGTTTCAAGGCGGTTCGAATCAAGGCGGTCCTGGCGACAAGCCACGGCGGAAGTATCCGCGGGTACTGCCGAAGTATCGTAATCCTCAGACCTCGGAGACCTGGTCTGGTCGCGGCAAGCGGCCACGGTGGTTGGTGGCGGCTATGAAGTCCGGACGTAAGATCGAGGAGTTCCAGATCGGCGAGGTCAGCGGGAAAGCTCGCCAGCGAGCTTAGGTATTAAATTAAGCCTTGGGAACCTTCGCCGAATAGTTGTACTACGGTAGCCAAAGCCGCAATAGGTTCTCAGACGGCGTTGCGTCCCCTCAGCACCTCGATAGGCGTGCGTAGCAGGATTGCTAAATCGAGCTTTAGGCTCCAGTTGTTGATATACCAGAGATCGTATTCAACACGCCGCTCGATCGCAATCGGGGCATTGGTGGGTCCCCGGCAGCCATGAATTTGTGCCCAGCCCGTCAAACCTGGCTTGACGCGGCGGCGGAGGGCATAGCTCCGCAGGAGTTTCTCGAATTGTCCGTCATGAGCCAGCGCATGGGGGCGCGGGCCCACCAGCGACATGCTGCCGTCGAGCACATTCAACAACTGCGGCAACTCATCAAGGCTAGTGCGGCGTAGCCATCGTCCAACGCGGGTGACACGGCGATCGGCGGGGACGGCCTGAACGACATAGGGTCCGTCTTCAAGTACGTGCATTGTGCGGAACTTGCGAATTGAAAAAATACGGCCGTTAAAGCCGCAGCGTTGTTGCCGGAACAGGACAGGGCCGGGGGAATCAACCTTGATTGCTAGTGCAACAATCGCGACTAACGGAACCGATGCAATCAGGACCAGGCAAGCGCCAATGAGATCGATCGCTCGCTTCATCGTACTTTCAAATGCCGTCAGAGATTCTGACTGAAGTTCTACGCAAACAGCGCTCCCGAGTTTTCGTGTTGGGTGGCGGAGCAGGTCAGAGGCTGCCCCGACCGGGACAAACATGATCGGGAATGGCAATACCCTCAAATCGGCAATGAAAGCCCGCAAGTCGGACCATCGGTCGGGGGTAGCCTCCACCACAATCTCGTCGATCTCGGAGCTGCGGATATGCTCAATCACGCGAGCGCTGAGTCGCTTTCGCCAGGTGGGATCGAATCCAATCGGAGGTAAGCTAAATCGGCTCGTAACGCGAAAGCCCAGGATCGCGAGCGTCTCCGACAATCCCGCATGTAGCGACAGTGGTTGATCGGTAATCAGGACGATATTTTTTTCGGCAAATTTCCTGCCGCTCAGGCAGCTTATGAGTAGAGTTCTGATAACACACCGCTCGGCAATCAAGGAGGCCAGGCCGAGCAGCGCAAAAAACGGGCCGGCGCCCCGCGAAAAATCCGGGTGAGCCTTGAAATGATCTACAATCACAGCGAGAAGCAGCAAGGAAGCCCAAGTCAGGCAAATGGCGCGGACCTGACCTCGGAGCACAAGGAGCTCGGTTGGTTGATAAAGGCGATTTGCTTTGAGTACGGATGCGAAAAACGCAGACGCGATAATGCCGTATCCGAGTGACGTGCCTAGCTCATTCGCCGTCCCACCGCTTTCGGCGAGCAGGCCGGAAACGATGCTGGCGCACAGAATGGTTGCAACATCTGCACAGAGCGTAACGAACTCAATTGAATCATAACGGATCGGCCACTTTCGCGCGACCAGCGAGAGGTCCGAGCCCAGATCGGCGGTTTCGACGGCGCGATCTGCGATATGTCTGTTTACGAAATTCATATTGGGGAACGCGAGAAAATATTGTTGTTTAATGTATGATTAATTGTTCGATAATATCAAGAAAAAAAATTTAATCTATAAAAAAGCGACGCCCGATAAATGTTTCTCGTTGGAAGAAGCGCCGGGCTGGGAACAATCGCTCCGGGCTTTCGGATACGCGCCTTGTCAGCTCTACCAGCGCGTATATGCCATGGGTTGCTCCAATGTTGATTCGGGCTCCTTACGGTAGCCCACGCACGTTCGGGAGATAACCCGGATCGAACTCTGAAAGCAGGTTCTCGGCAAACCTCTTGCCATCCGCTGAAGCAGATCGGTACGCCGCAACAATGGCTGGCCTGAGAGCTGGCTGGCGCGTGAGCACAAATTTGAGGTCACGTCTGATCAGATCACGGAATTCAGGGTCCTTCATGGCGGCATCCGTACCCAGGGCGACGGACAGTCGAAGCGGGAACAGATCCACCTCATTTGGTGCTGTATAGTAGGACATCTTAAGGAGGGCTGCGGTGTCGTATCCAGATGCCCGACTTCGCTGCGAGGTTGCTGCCAGCATAAGCCAAAGATCGCCGCGAAGCGGCGAATAGTACAATCGTCTGGCGAACACGTTGAGCGCGGGGCGATCGGTGCTCAGATGGTCCCGAGCGGTCTCATCCGCCTGATACTGTTCTGCAACAGGTAATCGCGACCCTATTTCGTCGTTTTTGGGGACGGACGTGATCGCGGTCGTGTTGGGCCCATTTCGCAGCGACGCTTCGCTGGAAGTCGTGCCCAGCATATTCGAGACGTTGAGGTCAAAATGCAGCGATTGCGAAAAAATCGCTGCCGCTTGAATGATCAGAAGTACTCCAATTGACAAGAGTGCCGCACGCGCGCTCAAGCTGCCGAAAGAAGGCGGAAAAACAGATCGAGCCGCCATAGGCTGATCGTTGCTTTCAGTTGAAAGCCCTGAGCCCGATGAACCGATTTCGCGCCTTGGTCCGTGGAGGCTTTGGCTAAAAGCCAAGCCGTAAAGCGCGGCCATCAGAAACGGCACGCCTGAATCGAAAATGCTAGTTTTCGTAAACGCCATGATTGGCAGAGAGACTGACGCGGCTGCCCCGAGCGCCGCATAAACATAGTCGTGACCACGCGCCAGAGACCGCTTAAACAAAATAAAGGCACCGATCACCGCGACGAACAACATCCCGTAAAGGAAAGCCCGCCCCATCTCAATTGTAACCGCGGAGGCGGCAGTCGGCTGCTCACGCAGTGCGGTCCTGCCAATATCTCGATAGAGTGGCAGAAGCACCTTGAACGTACCGGCGCCGGATCCGCTCGGGCGGATGTCCTGTAGCATTCGTTCGGTTGCGGCCTGATTTTGCGTCGACAACGCTATGGTGAGGTCCGCGTCCCACTTGAAGGGAACGACCGTTAAGCTTGCGACGAAGATCACTGCGGCGGTCGCAAGGACGCCGGCCATGCCCCAGAGTCCGAAGAACCATATGCGAATGGCGACGATGGCCAGAAGCAGGCTCGCGCCAATGAACGCGGCAATAACGTCAGTGGAATCTCCACGAACGAGAATCGCCGCCGTGCATATCAAGAATGCGATCACCGCGACCGATAGAGTGGTCGTCCGGGTGCCTGCAGGTCGTCGTGGCTGCCGACTACGTGGCAATTGGTCGATCGTACGTATCGCCATCGCCAAAGAGAGAAGAACGCCCAATACTGCTGCGGTCGGGCTGTAGATCAGTAGGGGAATAGGCTTGCCAAGAAATAGCGTATCTAAACCATTGGTCTTTCCCCATATGGATAACGCGGACGTGCACATCGTGATTGAGACGAGCGCGTAAAGGGTGTGTGCCGCGCGCTGCCTGTCGAGTGTGACGACCGCTGTAAGGAGGCCGAGGGCGACGATTGCATTATACCAAGCAAGTCCGAGCACAGTTGCCCAGATGTCGACGGTGATTCTATCGGCCAAAGGTTCATTCAAGGCAGCCGACGCGGTCGCCCAGATTGGGTTGCCCAGTCCCCGCATCGGGATCGGAAGCACTTGAAAGACCATCCAAAGCGCTGGAAGCGCGAGGAGAACGACAAAGAAAGGATGCAGGAGCATCCCAAAGCGGGTTAGGACGGAGGACGAGACCGAGATCCCGATGGTTAACATGGCTGACGCAAGGAGGACTGACACGGTGCCCAACGCTGGGGAGCTGTCGCCCATGGCTAAGGCCAGAACAACGACCAGGAGTTGGGCTAGCAGTAGGAGCCGGACAATCATCTGACACCATTTGTAACTCGGCCCTCGCCGCAGGCGATCACCTCGGTCGAGGATGCCCGCCGCCGAACCTGAATTCGTTCTTGCGGCTAGGCAACTTAGGAATCAGAGAAACCATATCGAAGGTAGTGGCTGTCATCGTAATAGTCTCTGCGCGAAGCATCAAATCGAGTCATCGCCTTGATATCCGTCTTGTTGAGGACAGCGCCGATCAACGAATCCGATATGGTCGGCGCGGTATGCAGAGCGTGCTGAACGACGTCGATCTTCGTTCGCCCCCACTCGACAACCAAAACGTAGCAGTCGATCAAGGGGGCAGTGACGCGTACGTCGACCAGGGGGCTTAGTGGGGGAAGATCCACGATGACGTAGTCATACGTTTGACGCAAACGCTCAAACAGCTTGCAAATGGTATCGGCTGAAAGAAACTCGCTGGTGTGGATCAGGGAGCCCCGTCTTGCAGGAAGCACGTCCAAATTGGTCTTCGGATCGCGCCAGATCGTCTCCTCGAGCGAGCGGCTGCCGTTCGCAACTTCGATAATGCCGGTGCGCGCTTTGGGTGTTACGCCAGCAGACAGGGACGGGTTTCTGAGATCGCAATCGACGATGATAACCTTCTTGCCACTATGCCCGATGAGTTGAGCCAGAGATGCTGCGATTGAAGTCTTGCCCTCGTTGGGCAGAGCGGAAGTTATGCCGATCACCTGGTTGGAAACTTTCGCTGGACTATGGTCAATGGCAAGCTTGATTGAACGGATGGACTCCGTAAACCGCGAGAGCGGCATCCCTACAACAGCCCGATGAATGGCCGGAACATTTGAGATCGTCCGCAGCCGCGTATCCTCATCTGCTTGCTGCGAGCGGGCTGGCGGTTTTAGAGTTTTAGGAAGCCGCAGCAAAGGGACTAGCGATAGGCACGGCAGCTCCAATATGGTCTCTACCTGCGAGGAGGTACGGAAGACCCGATCCATGAGATCCCTGATGAAAGCGAGGCCGAAGCCTAGGGCGATCCCCGCGAATATGCCCAAGCCAAGTACCATCTTCGTCTTGGGTTTGCTCTTGCTCTGGGGCGGTGAGGCAGGAAAGATCACCCGGGTCTCGGAAATCGGGAATGTTTCCTGCTGCGTCGAGCCCATATAATGCTGAAGGAACGCCTCGTGCATCGCACGAAGACCCTTCGCTCGGCTCTCCAGCTCTCGTATCGTTATTTCCGCCGAATTCGTCAGGCGCGATTGAGAGACCGCCTGAGCGAGCTGTTTCTCCAGTTCTTGTTGCCGTTGCTGAGCTGCTTCCATTTCATTCCGGCTTGCCTCGGCGAGCCGCTTGACTTCTTCCAGAATCGACGTGCGAAGATCTCGAATTCGAGTTCGCAGATTGACGACTGCCAGATGGTCGCGCCCATACCGCACCGTCCAATCTGACTCACGACGCGAAAGCTCGAGATACTGTTGGCGAAGGTTATTGATGATCGGGCTCTGCAGCACATCCGCGCCAGCCGCATCAGGGGAGCTGATGCCCGACGAACCGTTAGCATCGGAGCGCAAAATCGCCTCGTACCGGTTTACCTTTACCTGCGCATCAGAGGTCTGCGCGCGAGCTGCCACCAGTCTGGCATTGAGATCGTTGATCTGCTGCTCGTCGATCGGCTTTCCGCCGGCCGACACAATGTTGTTCTGAGACTTGTACGCGCTCACCGCACGCTCGGCTGCCTGGGCCTGCTCATTGAGTTTTTCCAGGCGTTCCTGCAGCCAGTTTCTCGCTGTTCGCGTGGCTTCAAACTTAGCGTTTGTCTGGTCGTTGATATAGGCGTTCGCCACGGCATTGGCGATTTCCGCCGCGCGCATCGCGCTGCTCGAGCTGAAACTGATCTCGATGACGTAGCTATACCCGACACGATACGCAGACAGTCGGTCCAGGAATGCGGCAATTTCCCGTTCGGAGGGTTGACCCGCGCCGACCGAGACTGAGGGCTGATCGTCCTTCCGTAGGTTCAAGCCTCGGATGTGCTGCAGCAAGGAGCTTAGAGACAGTTTTGGTCCAGTAAAATCAGGGTCATCGGCGAGCTTGAGCTGTGTGATAACTGCAGCTGCAACGGCTCGCGATTTGACCATTTGCAGTTGTGTCTCGATCTGGGTGGCATCGACCACGGGCTCAGGAAGAAGAGATTGCTGCTGGACAAATTGAGACCTCGGACTCGCCAACAGGACTTGAACTTGTGCCGTGTATGTTGGGGGGACCATTCGAAGATAGAGTGTCGTGGCAGCCACTACGAGCGCCGCGGTGACGATGATCACGAGATACTGGCGTCTTACAAAGGTGATGCCGTATTTGACGAGATCGGCGATCCCCCCGCCTTCGATTTGATCGAATTGTGTCTGCCCACTCAGCTGCAGGCGTGCCCTGTCGGTCTGTGGGAGATTGCTCTGGAGCATTAGGTACCTGTTCTCGGTTGGCGCAACCACGACGGCGCAGCCGCTTGCACCGGCGTCTGTATTTTGCGTCTGGCATTTAAATGAAATATATCTGGTAAAATGGCAATTGCCAAATTAAATAGTATTGAGATATTATTTGGGCTCGGGTTGCGTAGTTCGATTGAAGGTGCACGAGTTGGTTGTGGAGTGGAACTGTCGGTAATTACAGAGCTATTTTTTCATTCGCGTTGATCGTCTTCGCAGCCATGAACCCGGTTTCGGGCTTCGTGCTGTAATAATGGATTTAATTGCGAGCAAAGTCAGAGAGCTTCGATGTTGCAAGTGCGATGTTTGGCAGCCTCCGCTTCGACGGCGCTCGCAGCTGATCGATTCCCAGACAACCGCCGCTACTTGGGCAGCCGGTCTCGAAGCGCTGCGGTTGTTCAACTGGCAGTGCTGCCGAGCCTCGTTTGCGCCGTCTGCACGGTCGGAGGAGGTCGATCCGTTGTGCGTGCCTTTTGGTCTTCTACGGGGAGGCTTCGATGATCGATATTCAGTCTCCGCCGGCCGCGTGGATTGCTCCGGCTCCCCCAGGCATGGTCGAGTTGGAGTTGTCCTTGGGCCAGATCGACACTCTCTGTCGGACTCTTGGAGCAGCAGCGGCGGAGGGCAAACAGATATTCGGTTGCTCTATTTGGGGGGCGGGGGGGTGCCTGATCATCGTCCCGAAGGTGAGGAACGGGAGCTCGCTCGACGACCAGGCTCGCGTGCGCGAGCACGAAATCGCGCACTGCAATGGTTGGAGGCACGAGACTCGATGAGCGTAGGTTCGGAGATTCGAATGCATCAGATGCGACGCCTTTGCGTGACGGACAAATTTCGCATCGCAGATCTGGCCGACTTTCCCTCGGAAGATAGAGGGCCGGTATAATCGGAGGACGCGCTGATGCTGGAAATGCGATGTTTGGCGATTCCTGACGTCAAGATGATCCGAACGGATCGATTCCGCGACGCCCGCGGTTATTTTTGCGAGACTTTTCGACGGTCCGCCTTCGCGGAGAAGGGAATTCTCCACGATTTCATTCAGGACAACCAGTCGAGTTCGGACCGGATTGGCACGGTCCGCGGCTTGCATTTCCAGCGTCCGCCGTTTGCACAGGCCAAGCTCATCCGGGTGCTAAGCGGGGCCATCCTCGATGTGGTGGTTGATCTCCGACGCTCATCGCCCAGCTTCGGCAAGCATGTTGCGGTCGAGTTGGATAGCGAAGGCGGAGAGCAGTTGTTTGTTCCGAAGGGATTCGCCCACGGGTTCTGTACGTTGCAGCCAAAAACCGTGGTCTTCTACAAGGTCGATCAGGTGTACGCTCCGACTCATGACGGGGGGCTCTATTGGGCCGATCCCGCATTAGCGATCACGTGGCCGGTCGGCGTGTCTGAAGCCCAGGTGTCACCAAAAGATCGAACGCTTCCTACGCTCAACCAGCTGAATTCGATCTTCGAATAACGGAGAGAGCATGCGTGTCCTAGTAACCGGCGGGGCGGGCTTCATCGGTTCTGCAGTGTGTCGGCAACTGATGCTGCAGCATGGAGCTTCAGTGGTCAATGTCGACAAGCTGACATATGCGGCCAACGTCGCCTCCTTGTCGTCGATCGCGGGGCTAAGTTCATATGCGTTCGAGCAGCACGACATCTGCGACCAGGCGGCCATGGACCTCGTGTTCACCAAATACGAGCCGACCTCGGTCATCCATCTCGCAGCCGAAAGCCATGTCGATCGGTCAATCACCGGCTCGGCGGAATTCATCAACACCAACATACTCGGCACGTATACTCTGCTGGAAACTGCCAAGAGATATTACGTTGGCCTTTCTGCTGCACGCCGGAAGCGGTTTCGCTTTGTCCACGTTTCGACCGACGAAGTGTACGGCTCGCTGGGGCCGTCGGATCGCTTTCGCGAAGATACGCCTTATCAGCCCAGTTCGCCATATTCAGCGAGCAAGGCGGCATCGGACCACCTCGCACTTGCCTGGTGCAGAACCTACGACTTGCCCACTATGGTCTCGAACTGTTCAAATAATTACGGGCCGTTTCAATTCCCGGAGAAGCTGATCCCACTGACCACTCTCAACGCAATCGAGCAGAAGCCGTTGCAGGTCTATGGCGACGGTAGCAACGTGCGCGACTGGCTCCATGTCGAGGATCATGCAGCTGGTTTGATCGAGCTGCTCTTCAGAGGCCAAATCGGAGAGAAGTACAATTTTGGCGGTGGCGCAGAACGCTCAAATTTGGACGTCGTCACCCAGATTTGCGATGTG
Source organism: Bradyrhizobium sp. UFLA05-112 (assembly GCF_053572325.1). NCBI lineage: Bacteria > Pseudomonadati > Pseudomonadota > Alphaproteobacteria > Hyphomicrobiales > Nitrobacteraceae > Bradyrhizobium > Bradyrhizobium sp. UFLA05-112. The sequence continues at coordinate 9,466 of NZ_JBANBK010000080.1, forward strand.
CTCGACCGGCTATGTCCTGGTTTGTCGGCGAGGCGATCCCTGATCACCTTTGTAGCAGATCGTCCGGGCCACGATGCTCGTTACGCTATCGACGCGTCGAAAGCTCATCGCGAACTTGGCTGGCAACCCAAGAGAACTTTCGAGCAAGGCTTAACCGAGACCGTTGGTTGGTATCTTAGGAATCGCGCGTGGTGGGAACGCGCACGCCTGGAAATCCACAAGGGCTCGCGCCTGGGGCTTCTGGTTGCCCAACATTGAGGTCGCAAATGACGGAAAGATCCATCCTAGTCACCGGTCGCAATGGTCAGCTAGCCAGGTGTCTTTACAATCTCGGTGTCGATCGCGGGCTGCCCGTGGTCGCACTTGGTCGTAAGGAGCTCGATCTTGCGGCCGGTCTAGCGATCGAAAAAGCCGTCGATTCGATTGCCCCCTCAATCATTATCAACACCGCCGCCTATACAGCAGTCGATCGCGCTGAGTCCGAAGTAGCGAATGCGTACAGCATCAACCGTGATGGCGCCGCTACGTTGGCAGACATCGCATGGCGGAGGAATATTCCGCTTATTCATCTGTCAACCGATTATGTTTTCGACGGTGCGAAGTCGGGCGTCTATGACGAAAGCGATCTTCCGGCTCCCATAAATGTCTATGGCGAGTCAAAGCTTGCGGGCGAAGCTGCCGTTCTAGCGGCGCATCCGCTTGCGACAGTGATCAGATGCTCATGGCTGTATAGCCCCTTTGGCACCAACTTCGTTCGAACGATGCTGCGGCTGTGCGAAACACAGCCGGTGGTAAGGGTTGTTCAGGATCAACACGGAAAGCCGACGTCCGCCTTGGATCTAGCTGCAGCGCTGCTCCACATTGCGGAACGGTCGGTAACGGTTGATCGCAGGGCAAGCTCCGGCATCTTTCATCTCGCAGCGCAGGGCGAAACGACCTGGCACGGTTTTGCTGAGGCGATCTTTGATGGCCTCGCCCGTCGTGGACTTCAGGTTCCGAAACTCGAAACAATTACGACGGAAGAACACCCGACCGCTGCCCGGAGGCCGCCGAATTCGCGCCTGGATTCGTCCAAAGCCGAACGCGTGTTCGGGATACGGCTGCCGGTGTGGCGCCATTCTCTCGAAACTTGTCTCGATCAACTTGTCGGAGAAGGAGAAGCGGATGCTGAAAGGAATCGTGCTGGCTGGGGGCAGCGGAACGCGACTTTATCCGATCACGCACGTTGTCAGCAAACAGTTGCTGCCGATCTATGACAAGCCGATGATCTATTATCCGCTGTCGACGCTGATGTTGGCAGGAGTCCGCGAGATTCTTGTCATCACCACGCCCTCAGATCGGTGTCAGTTCGAGCGCCTGCTGGGCGACGGCAGCCAATGGGGGATTCGGCTCAGGTACGCGGAGCAACCCCGTCCCGCCGGACTTGCGGATGCGTTCATTGTTGGTGCCGATTTCATCGGGAACGATCGCGTTGCGATGGTGCTCGGCGACAACATTTTCTTCGGCGACGGGCTAAGTGCACTCCTCGCCAGAGCTGCGGGTCGTGAGGAAGGTGCAACGATTTTTGCCTATCACGTGCGAGATCCTGAGAGATATGGCGTCGTTACCTTTGATGACGCCGATCGTCCACTTCAGATCGAAGAAAAGCCAAAGGTTCCGAAATCGAACTGGGCTATCACGGGCCTCTATTTCTTCGACAACCGCGTCGTGCGATATGCACAACGTGTCGAGCCCTCGGCACGGGGCGAGCTGGAGATCACCGATCTGCAGATGCGCTATCTGTTGGCCGATGCGCTCCACGTTGAGCGGATGGGACGAGGCTTCGCCTGGCTGGATACCGGCACAGTGGAGTCGCTGATTGACGCGGCGATGTTCGTGCAGACCATTGAGAAAAGGCAAGGGATGAAGGTTGCCTGTCTCGAGGAAGTCGCCTTAAGGCAGGGATTCATCGATCGCGACCAGGTCGTCGCGCTGGCGAGATCGTTAGAGAAAAGCGGCTATGGGACGTATCTAAATGAGGTCGCGCATATCGACCGCAGATAGAAAATGAGTGCCGCACAATCCGGCGTCGTCTGCGGCGCCCCCAGGACTGAATCGACAATCCGAACGGGAAACCTGCGGGACGGTTCGAAAATCTGCCGTTAATACTATCTGTCGCCAGATTATTACAATTTATTTGATTTAATGATAGTGATACATTAAATTATTAAATCATATAGAACGACGATCGTGGTAGCTGAATTGATCCCGTTCCTGGACCTGAAAGCACAAGCTCGCACGATCGGGCCGGAGATCGAAGCCGCGATAGCGTGTGCTATCGCAAGTGCGCAATCTGCGCGCGGGCTTGAGGTTGGCGTCTTCGAGGCGCGCTTTGCCGATTATTGTAGCGTCCGCTATTGCCGAGCCGTCAATAGCGGCGCGACGGCACTCCATCTGGCATTGTTGGCGGCCGGAGTTGGACCGGGCGACGAGGTGATCACGGTGTCAATGAATTCCGCTGCAGCAGCGGCTGCCATTGTCCGCCGGGGCGCTACGCCGATTTTCGTTGAGGTCGATCCAGTCACGTGGACGATGGACCCGGCCTCTATCGAGGCGGCAATCACACCGCGGACGAAGGCAATAGTGCCGGCCCACCTACATGGACTCATGGCCGACATGGACCGAATTATGTCGATGGCCCGCCGGCACGGTCTCATTGTCATCGAGGATGCGGCAGAGGCCCACGGCGCCGAGTACAAGGGCCGGCGAGCTGGTTCGATCGGGGACCTCGGTTGTTTCAGCTTCTACCCCGACAAGAATCTCGGAGCGTATGGCGAAGCTGGGGCTGTGACGACAAATCACCCCGAGTTTGCCCGTCGGATATCACGGCTGCTCGATTGGAAGCAGGGCGACAACAGTGATCAGGTTGTCCCATCATCATATGACGACCGCATGGATGAAATTCAAGCTGCCGTGCTGAACGTTAAGATGAACCATATTGAGTTCTGGACCGAAGCTCGTCGGTCCATCGCCATGCAGTATGATCGGGTGTTGTCGGATAGGTCACTCGCGCATCCGCAGCCATCCAGCCATAGCCGACATGTCTATCATGTATACGCCGTCAGGTTTCAATGTCGTGATAAGGTGATCGAGAAGCTACGCGACGCCGGGATTGGGGTTGGTGTTCACTACGCTATCCCGGTCCATCTACAGAAGAAATACGTCGAACTTGGATATCGAATTGGCGATCTCCCGGTGACCGAGAGACTTGGGCGGGAATTTCTCTCGTTTCCGATCTATCCGGAATTGTCGCCGGACCGAATCACTTCCATCGCAGCCGAACTGAAGACGATCGCGGGATCCGAAGCTCAAGTGTTCCGCGATGATGGCGCATTCCAGAAGAAAGTCGTTGCGACAAGGCCTAACAGGTTAGCAGCAGGAGAGTGGTGTTGATTGACCTCAAGGGTAAACGCGTTCTCGTTACTGGTGCCGCCGGGTTTATCGGTTCGCATATCATAGAATTGCTGTGCGACGAGGGCTGCACCGAAATCGTCGGGCTCGACAATATGTCGACTGGTCGACCAGAGAATCTTCGACGGCCGCTGACGAGAGGGCCGGTGCGGCTGGTCGACGGGGACCTACGCGATAGCCAATTGGTAGCGGCGCTGGTCAAGAGCGCCGATATCGTCTTTCATCAAGCGGCACTACGAAACTCCCATTGTGCCGCCGAACCGCGGATGGCGATGGATGTCATGGTAAATGGCACCTTCGAGCTGCTTGAGCTCTGTGTGAAGCACGACGTCGAGAAGGTCATCGCGGCGTCGTCGGCGTCGGTATACGGCATGGCTGAAGAGTTTCCGACGACCGAGCGTCAGAATCCGTATGGCAACCGGACGGTATATGGAGCTGCGAAGGCGTGTATTGAAGGACTGCTGCGTGCTTACAACGATATGTATGGCCTTGATTATGTCGCGTTCAGATATTTCGACGTCTATGGCAGTCGGATGAATATCCACGCACGCTACACTGAGATGCTAATTCGGTGGATGGAGCGGCTGGAAGTCGGAATGCCTCCCGTGATTTTTGGCGACGGCCAAGAGACGTTGGATTTAGTACACGTACGCGACGTCGCACGTGTCAACATCCTTGCTGCGCGGGCAAGGGTCAGCGACGAGGTGTTCAACGTCGGAAGCGGCATCGAAACAAGCATCGTGCAGCTCGCTTCAGCACTCGCATCAGTGATGGGGCGTAGCGAGGTAGTTCCGCAATTCGCACCCGAACGCTCGACCAATCCGGCTCCGCGCCGCTTGGCTGCCACGGGCAAGGCGGAACGTCTTCTGGGCTTTCGCGCCACGATCTCACTTGAGCGGGGGCTATCTGATCTTGTGAAGTGGTGGCGCGCCGAACGTGGGTTCGCGGCCGCCCGTGAGCAACAGGGGATAGCTTCGTGAGTTCGCTGACTGTCGACGGTCGAGCGTGCGATGCTTGGCCAGGACGCGTGAGGCAGCCCCGTTCCTGAAAAGACACTACTTGGAGAGGAAGAAATGCGAGTTGTTGTAACTGGACATCTTGGCTACATCGGTACCGTCTTGACCCCAATGCTGGTCAGCGCTGGCCACCAAGTGACCGGATTAGACAGTAATCTCTATTCTCGATGCACATACTCGGCAGGCGGCTCGATTCTCGATGTCCCCACGATTCAGAAGGATGTCAGAGATGTGGAGGTGGCTGACTTCGTCGGCTATGATGCAATACTGCATCTTGCTGCGCTGTCGAACGATCCGCTTGGAGATTTGAAGCCTGAGCTGACGGACGAAATCAACCATCGCGCAAGCGTTCGAATGGCTGCGGTAGCCAAGCAGGCCGGCGTGCAGCGCTTTGTATTTGCCTCTTCATGCAGCAACTATGGGAAAGCCGGCGATGAGATGATCGACGAGACCGCCGCTCTCAATCCCGTGACGGCCTACGGCGAATCCAAGGTCGCGTCCGAACAAGGTATATCGACACTGGCCGGCAATGGATTCTGTCCGGTATATCTGAGGCCCGCAACGGCATACGGGCTCTCACCGCGGCTACGCTTCGATATCGTATTGAACAATCTGGTTGCGTGGGCGTTCACGACGGGGAAGATTCATCTGAAGTCGGATGGCACGCCGTGGCGTCCGATCGTCCACATCGAAGACATTTCAAGAGCGTTCATTGCCGCCCTGGAGGCGCCGGCCGAGGCTGTGTTCAATGAAGCATTCAATGTCGGCCAGACCGCCCACAATTATCGAATTCGAGATTTGGCCGAAATCGTCGCGAGCGTCGTGCCGAATTGCAGGATCGAATTGGCCGACGGTGCGGGTCCAGATGCGCGTTCCTACCGGGTGAATTTTGAGAAGATCGGGCGCAAGTTGCCGGGATTCCAGCCGCGCTGGGATGCCCGAATGGGAGCTGAGCAGCTTTACAGGGCCTATCGTTTGTCCAACGTGACCTTGGAAGAGTTCGAAGGAGCGCGATATCAGCGGATTGGCCATATTCGGAAGCTGGTCCGCGACGGAGTGCTTGATCGGGACTTGCGCTACGCGAAGCAGCATCTTCAAGCTGAAGTATGAATGATCATTTGAAGTTGAACGAATTGCTTCTGAGCGAAAATATTGGCGAAGATCTGTTCGCCTTTGCTGCGGAGATATACCCGATCTGCCGTAGCATCACCGGAGATGGGGTACGGAAAACGCTGCGTGCGGTCGGCACGCATATCGATCTTAAGATCCACGAGGTACCAACTGGAACCGCGGTCTTCGACTGGGTCGTCCCCCGCGAATGGAATATTCGCGATGCGTATATCAAGAATGAGCGGGGCGAGAAGATTCTCGACTTCGCTCGGTCAAATCTGCATGTCATGAGCTATAGCGTGCCGGTGCGAAAGCATGTCTCGCTGAGCGAGTTGAAGCAGCACGTCTACACGTTGCCGGATCAACCCGACCGGATCCCTTATCGAACATCATATTACGCGGAGAACTGGGCATTCTGCATGAGCCACCGCTTGTTTGAGGGGCTCAGAGACGAGACCTACGAGGTCGTCATCGACTCGACCCTCGAGGACGGATACCTGACATACGGCGAGTATCTGCACGAGGGCGAATCCGAGGATGAATTTTTGCTCTCGGCCCACGTGTGCCACCCCTCGCTCGCCAACGACAACTGTTCCGGCATCGCGCTGCTGACACACCTTGCGAAGCGGATGAAGGGACTGCCGACGCGATATACTTACCGGTTTCTGTTTGCGCCTGGTACGATCGGCGCGATTACGTGGCTAGCGCGCAACGAGGATCGGTGCCGACGCATCAAGCACGGGCTGATCGTTTCCATGGTTGGAGATGGTGGCGGACCAACCTACAAGAAGAGCCGGCGCGGCGATAGCGAGATCGATCGGGCGGTTATCCATGCGATGCATCACTCCGGGCTGACGCCGACGATCCTTGACTTTTCTCCTTACGGCTATGACGAACGCCAGTATTGTTCGCCCGGATTTAACTTGCCGGTAGGGCTTTTCCAGCGCAGCAAATTCGGTGAAATTCCTGAGTACCATACGTCGGGCGACAATCTCGATTTCATTGCACCCAACCACTTGTCCCTGTCGTACCGCCTCATTGCCGAGACAATCGATATCGTGGAAAACAACGGGGTGTATTGCAACACACTGCCGAAATGCGAGCCCCAACTCGGACGGCGCGGACTCTATGGACCGGTCGGCGGAGACAAGGGCGCTGTAGCTGCCAACATGGCTATGCTGTGGATACTGAACCTTTCTGATGGAGCGCACTCGCTACTTGACATTGCCGAGCGTGCTAATTTGCCATTTTCTGCAATCGGGGTCGCAGCGCAACAACTGTATCAGAGCGGGCTCTTGAGGCCACTGTTCGTTGCTCAACCAAAATAGATGCTTGGGTAACGATGCCAGCTCCAATCAGTATGCAAGTGGAGCGCTGGTCTGGATGAGAGAGAGTCGCCGAGATCGTGACGCAGGGCTTTTTTCGGGGGCACCGCCCAACACGCCGCGTCATCTCTCGGGTGACCGGAATCCGAAGCACGTCGCAAATAGGTCAAACGAGAATGAGGGAAACCGCATTGCGGTCGAGCCGGCGGCTCCACTGCAAAGGCCGAGATGGTTGAAAATCCCAAGCTCAAGGGGGCGGTAGGCAGGCCATAAGAGCGGAGTCGAGGGCCGCGGCAAGCTCATTGAGCGATGCGCTGTCAGTCACGATGCCGACATGGGTGCCAACTATCGACCGGCATTCGATGTCAGCAGCCATTCCCTGCCAGAGCTCGGCCGGGCTACAACCGTATGCATCGTGATTGTCGGCCTCGAACGAAGTGATCTTTCCCGCATAATACCTTGGACGGTATTCGGCCATCAGTGCTCTGCAGTGTTGTTCGATAGCGCTCATCGACTCCACCGGTGTCGTCGAGGTGGGTCGAGAGGCAGGCATTTGTCGTCTCAGCAAGCGATAGACCAGTCGCCGAGAGCGTTGGAAAAACGTCGGAACGACTTGGTTCAGTGGTACTCCGACGAGGATCGCGAGATGTCGGCAGATCAGGTGCGCTTGTGAGCGGAGAAAAATACGCGTCGGCCAGAAGCGTTGGTCGAACCGAGTATCGATTAGTCCTACCAGCCCAATCTCCTCTTCCGACTGCCGAAGCAAGCGCGCAACCTCGATCGCGACTAGGCCTCCAAACGAATAGCCAACAAGGTGATAGGGCCCGCGAGGCTGAAACGCGCGGATTGCAGAGCAGCAGCGATCCGCCATAATTTCGACCGTCGAAGGTAACTTACCGTGACTGTCGCCTCGACAAAAATCGATGCCAATCGACGCTCTTGAGTTGCGTATGCGCGATGCCAGTGCTGAGAGGCCGTGGGGGTTGCCGTCGCCTCCGCAGAAGAGGAAAAGCGGCGCATCCGCTGCGCCCGTTCTCAACTGGACCAGAGAGCCGGAGTTGGCGTTGAGCTGGAGAATGGCCGCCATAAACCACCATTTGATTCAAGAATTTGCGTTGCAATGCCAGCAAGAAGCCGACTGAGCTGACCCTTGTACAAGGCTCGTGCGCTCTATTGGGAAAAATCAGGCCAATGCAAATCCCTCTCGGAAATTTCCGCAATCGCTAGCGGCCAATTCAGTCCGAACGCCGGATCGTCGTAGCGAATGCCGCGGGCGAAATCAGGCTGGTATGGCGTGGAAATCAGGTAGCTCACCTCGACATCATCGCAAAGCGTCTGGAACCCGTGCGCGAACCCCTTCGGAATGTAGAGTTGGTCGCCGTTCGCGCTCGACAGCTCAAATCCCTGCGAATTGCGATAGGTTGGTGAGTCGGGTCTGATATCGATAATAACGTCAAAGATGGCGCCTCGGGTGCAGCGGACCAATTTTGCCTCGCCGTACGGGGCGTTCTGGTAGTGCATGCCGCGCAGAGTTCCCTTGCGCGCGGAAAATGAAATGCTGTGCTGCGGATAATCGGCCTCGAGTCCACGGGCCACGAATTCTTCGACACAGAAGCTGCGAGCGAAGAAGCCGCGTCTGTCGTGCGCCGGCTCAAGTCGTAGGAGATAGGCTTCATGGAGCTCTGTAGGGCAAAATTCCATCTGAATGACTGCCTTTGGATTACCAAACCTGGGAGGAACCTTCTGCTCATCCCGCCGTCCCGCAGGCTTTGTCTTCTGGCGAGAGCAGGCGCAAGATGGTTTATTTGGTGATTTAATTAACAAAAATAGCGCGTTTATTATTGCAAAACCATATTTAAATTTAAATGCGGGTGTGTATTATAGGGCAGTGTTCATTTCTGGCTTAAGGTTCAAGGCCGGCGTTGGAGCAGGGCGTCGAATAGTGATGTTTACCAGTCAAGCAGAATCAATCCAGGTGGCGACACGCCAAACCGCAAAAGTGAGCATCGACACGTCTCCCCGGGGGTGTTGCCGCCTATGCGGCGCAAAGCTCGCAACGACGTTCATCGATCTTGGAATGTCGCCGCTGTGCGAGAGTTTCTTGCCTGGCGATCAACTCGATCAGATGGAGCCCTATTTTCCGTTACGCGTGCTCGTGTGCGACGGCTGCTTCCTGGTGCAGTTGCAGGAGTACGTCAAACCGGCGCACATATTTACGGAGTATGCGTATTTCTCCTCATACTCCACCTCCTGGGTTCAGCATGCGCGTCGCTATTGCGAAGCGGTGGCAGCGCGGTTTGCTCTCGGGCCCAAGAGCAGGGTAGTTGAGATTGCGAGCAACGACGGATACCTGCTTCAACACTTTCTGCCGTTGGGGATTCCCGTTCTCGGAATCGAGCCAGCCGCGAATGTGGCCCAGGCCGCTCGGGGAAAGAATGTTCCGTCGTTGGTTGAGTTCTTTGGGCTGGATCTTGCCCGGCGCCTTGCGTTGGAAGGTGGCAAGGCCGATCTCATCATCGGTAATAATGTGTTGGCGCAGGTGCCCGATCTCAACGACTTCACGGCCGGAATGGCTCATCTTCTGGCGGCGAATGGAGTTGTCACACTTGAATTCCCACATCTTGAGCGCTTGATCGAGGAAAACCAGTTTGACACCATTTACCATGAGCATTTCTCGTATTTTTCGCTCGTCACCATCGATCGCCTTGCGCGCAGGCACGGCCTGAAAATATTTGATGTCGAACAACTTGCAACACACGGAGGATCGCTGCGTGTGTATCTGTGCCATCAGGACAGCAGACACGCGATAGCTCCGCAGGTCGATGGCTTGCTCGCTCGCGAGCGAGAAATTGGACTTGAGGACATTGCGAGCTACGCCAGATTCGCTGCAAATGTTCATCGCACCAAGCGCCAGCTCCTGTCATTTCTGATTGAGTGCAAGGAGAAGGGTGCAAAGATCTGCGGGTATGGCGCCCCTGGCAAAGGCAACACGTTGCTCAACTACTGCGGGATCGGCACAGATTTTCTCGACTTTACCGTCGACCGCAATCCCTACAAGCATGGACGCTACACGCCCGGAATGCACATTCCGATTCGTCCGGTTTCCGCGATCGACGAGGTGCGGCCAGACTATCTCTTGATTTTGCCGTGGAATTTGAAGAGCGAAATCGTCGAACAGATGCGTCACGTGAGCTCTTGGGGCTGCAAGTTGGTGGTGCCCATTCCGAATGTAGAGGTTATCGATCCGCGAGAGTTTGCGCCATGAAGGTAGTTCTGTTCTGCGGAGGACTTGGTACCCGGATCCGTGAGTATTCGGAGAGTATCCCGAAGCCGATGATACCGATCGGTCATCAGCCGATCCTCTGGCATGTAATGCAATACTACAGCCAGTATGGACATCGGGATTTCGTTCTGTGTCTTGGCTATAAAGCAAACGTGGTGAAGGACTATTTTCTGAACTATAAGCAGGCGGCAAATACTGACTGCGTAATCTCCCATTTTGGCAAGAAGGTCGAATTGCTGGGCGCCCGGCCGCCAGATTGGCGCGTGTCACTCGTGGACACGGGAATATGGCGCAACATTGGTCAGCGTCTGCTTGCGGTCCGCCATCTCGTCGAGGATGAGGAAATGTTTCTCGCCAATTACAGCGATGGACTGACCGACGCACCGCTCCCGCACATGATCGATAGCTTCCGGAAGAGCGGCAAGATTGGCTGCTTCATCGCCATACACCCGCCAATCACATTTCACCTTGCTGAATTTGATGAGAATGGCACGGTACAGCAGATACGTGCGAGTCAGGAATCCGAGATCTGGATCAATGGCGGATACTTCATTTTCCGCAAAGAGATATTCGACCACATCCGGGAAGGAGACGAGTTGGTAGTTCAGCCATTCAAGCGCCTTATCGAGCGCGGCGAGCTGATGGCATACAGGTATGAAGGATTTTGGCGCGCCATGGATACGCTCAGGGACAGGCAGGTCCTCGAGGAGATGATCGAACGTGGCGATACGCCGTGGCAGCTCAGCAACCAGGTTGCGGTCGCGGTGAATTCGTGAAGACGCTTCAGATCGCTGGACGGGGTGATCGGCTATCGGTGCTATGCTTGGGGGCGCACTCTGACGATATCGAAATTGGTGCGGGAGCAACACTGCTTAGCTGGCTGGACCAAGGCATTCGCCTCGACGTTCATTGGTGCGTTCTCAGTGGTGCTGGCGAGCGCGAACAGGAAGCGATAGCGTCCGCGAGTGATTTTCTGCGGGAGGCCGCGAGCAGCAAGATCGAGGTCATGGCCTTTCGAGACGGCTTCTTTCCTGAGCAGGGTGAGAAGATCAAGGTCTGGTTCGAGGAATTGAAAGATCGAGTTGATCCCGATGTCATCCTCACGCACCGCAGCGACGACGCACATCAGGACCATCGACAGCTCGCTCGTCTTGCCTGGAATACTTTCCGAGGCCATCTCATCCTAGAGTACGAAATACCCAAGTGGGATGGCGATATGGCGAGACCGAATCTATATATGCCGGTGTCGGCATCTGCAATTCAGCGCAAAGTAGACTTGCTCGTCGCGCACTTCGGCAGCCAACGCTCGAAGCAGTGGTTCGATGCCGAAACCTTTCTCGGCTTGGCACGGCTGAGGGGGATGGAGTGTCGGGCGCAGGAACGCTATGCGGAAGCGTTTATCGCGCGCAAACTCTCGCTGGCTTGATCGGTTGGCACCCAGGCAAAGGAGCAAAGGTTGAGCCCGGATCTGATGGACCTCGGCAACTTTTGCATTGGTGGGAATGCCGTTGTTTCGACTCGTCGACGCGCTCTATCTTTCGTTCGAACATGATCGTTTTGGGAACCGGTTTCCACTTTCCGGCTCAGGCTCCAGGATGCAGCTATGGAAAAGGTACTGGTAACTGGAGCACGAGGGTTCATTGGGGCGCAGCTGTGCAAGAGGCTGGTGGTTTCCGGCGTAGAGTTGCACGCGGTCTCGCGTCAGCCGCCGGTCGATGTAGTGGCCTGGTGGCGATCGATTGGTGGAGATATGAGCGATGCTCCGCGCGCCGCTACGATTCGTTGGTGGAACGCCGATCTGATCGACCTGCGGGCAACGCAAGAGCTGATCCGGACCGTCCTGCCTGACAAGACTTATCACCTTGCTAGTCTGGTGACGGGGTCGCGCAGCCTCGACGTGGTGCTGCCGATCATGCAAAGCAACTTCCTCACCGCATTCAATCTTCTTTTTGCTGCCGCTGAGAACGGCGCCGGCCGGATCGTCTTTGCGGGCTCGCTAGAGGAGCCGGACGAGGTGGATTCCGTGCCTTGTTCGCCATATGCCGCCGCAAAAGGAGCCGCGGCCGCTTACGCGCGAATGTTCGAAGCGTTGTACAAGACCGAGGCCGTCATGACGAAGATCTCGATGGTTTACGGGCCGGGGCAGACCGACCTCACAAAGCTGGTCCCTTATGTCACCACCGCCTTTTTGCGCGGCGAGCGCCCCAAGCTGAGCAGCGGTTTTCGGCTTGTTGACTGGATCTGCGTCGATGACGTAGTCGACGGCCTTGTCGCGTGCGCGTACGCATCGGGAGCCAATGGTCGCACGGTTGATATCGGGTCGGGCCAGGTATGCTCGATCCGGGAGCTTGTTCAGGAGTTGAGACAATTGATTCCAGGTGCCCCCGAACCGCTGTTCGGGGCCGTTCCGGATCGACCTCTTGAGCGGCCAAGGGCAGTAGATCTGATTGCTTCCTACGAGTCGATCGGCTGGAGCCCGTCGACAATGCTGCACGAGGGCCTGCGCCGCACGGTCGATTGGTATAGATCACGCCTCGCCACACCTCCGGACAGAGCGGGCGCACGAGACCAACTCTTCGGCTAGAAGGTCTGTCGCTTTAGCAGGCAACGTCGGCGCGGCTTCTCCCGGGCGTGTTGACGACCCTCCGTGCGTCATACGAGATCTGACCCGCGGAATCGGCTGGCCTTTAGTGCCACTACGAAAATGCCGCGGGGTGCGAAACCTATCTTGGCTGCTGTTACGAGTCGACCGGGCAGCCAAACGGCACTGCCGGTTGGCACGATCAGCGGCGCGGCACCAGATCCTATGTAGCCCGACTTTCGGCGCCTACGGTCTTCGGGGCGTAGACCAGTTCTCCGCCGGCCTCGGTGCCATCATCATAGAGTGCAATGACGTTCTCGGGTATTCGCGACAGATCTGTGCAACGGAGATAGTCCCGCATGACGGTTCCAGTGCATGCGGAATCAATATTCGGCGCACCTCGTTTTCCGGCGGCGTCGTCCAAATGGACGGTCCGGAAGTCAATACTGAAGCGGGTTACGCCCGATGTGTTGGGTACGCTTGAGTGCATTTGCGCCGCGGAGAACAGCAGGACGCCGCCCACAGGGCAAATGAGGCGAGCCTGGGGGTCAAGCTCCATTGGTTCGGTTGCGCGTGGCAGCGGACGCGGGTCACTCTTGATGAGCTTCGCAATGCTTTCCCCGCGATGCATCTTGTTCCATACATAGTAGTTATAGTCGGAAGAGCTGTTCTTTACGGGCTTCGTCCAATACCGCGGGTGAAATGCCATGGCGTTGTTCGATTCGATATCATAGATCGGCAGCCACCAGTTGATCTGGCAGGGGGGAGCCGAATACCAGGTATCTCGGTGAGCGTGCCAGGCGAATGCAATACCGGTCGTGAGATAGTTATCGCTCGTGGAGCTGCGCATTCGAGGTACGTCGAAGAAGGTCTTCTCCGAATCGCAGCCGAAATCTTCCAAAACCGCCTTGAGGTGACGCTTCGATTCCGGATGGTGAATGAAGGCTGGTTTCAGCTTTCCGAGAATGTCCGCGTAACGCTCGACTTCCATGTTCTTTTGAGCGGTTCTCGGATCGAGCCCGCCGAACGCGTCTTCGATCATCGACCTCGCAAAGTTGGTTAGAGCAAGAACGCTCGGCCGGGCGCCGTAAACGAAGAGTTGCCCATCGTACAGTTGCTGGCGTCGGATATCGTCGGAAACGTTCGAGTCGAAGAAAACGGTGTTATTCATGAGGCGCGTCTCCTCGATTGCCGATTTAATAAATTCCGATGGAGGTGGTATAAATCAATGTTTAAATAAATCAATATTTAAATTAGCCTTGTTGAAAATTATGTTAACCTCAGTCGCGCATGCAAGGGGTCTTTGGATCAGCAGACAGGTTGATGTTGTTCTTATTGAGTATTTTCCGGTCGGGTGAGCTCGATCTTTGGCTGGAATAGCGGCGCCTCGTGGTGCTGGGCAACGGCACGGACATCACAATTGATGTTGTCATGGAATAATAAATATAATAGGGCTATATTAAATGATCAATTTGTTGCAAGGCACACACCATGTCATCTGCAGATAAGCGTCCGTTGCGCCCAGGCGATGTTGTTGAAGTCCGGTCCGCGGCGGAGATTCTCGCGACGTTGGACAGTGATGCCGCTCTTGAGAAACTGCCGTTCATGCCAGAGATGGCCCGTTATGCGGGACGACGCTTCACGGTAACTCGACGTGTGGACAGGATTTGTGACACGATCGCGTCAACTGGAAGCCGTCGCATGTCCGACACGGTCTATCTCGACAGTCCCCGTTGCGACGGGGCAGGTCACGATGGCTGCCAGGCCGGCTGCTTGCTTTATTGGAAGGACGCTTGGCTTCGTCGCGTTGATGAAAAGTCAGGTGTAGGCGATGAGAGCCATGAGGCCGCCGCCAAGCTTGATCGTCTCACGCAGGCGGGAACGCGTACAGTGCGCGAGATCGAAGGCCAGCGATCCGAGGTGTGGCGCTGTCAGGCAACCGATGCCTTCAAAGCCACCACGGAGCTGAAAAAGTCTTATCTTCCACAGTACTGGCGTGAATTGACGAACGGCAATTTTGGTTCTCTGCATTTCGTCCGCCTTTTAGTGCGGGGGCTTATCTTGGAGCTTGCACGTCGCGTTGGCTTGCTCCGGCCGCTACCGTTGCGAGGCCCAGGAAATTGTACCAAAGGGGGAGCGTCAAGTGATCTCCAGCCCGGTGATCTCGTGCAAGTGCGGTCGCCGACCGAGATTGCGGCCACACTTGACGAGAGTGGTCTGAATCTCGGGCTTTCCTTCGACCGTGAGATGCTTCCCTATTGCGGCCGAACGTTTCGCATTAGGGACAAGGTGCGACGTATTGTGGATGACAAGACTGGTCGCATGCTCAAGATCAAGGACTGCCTCATCCTTGAGGGCGCCGTCTGTTCTGGCGAGCGCACCCCCGGCTGTTGGTTCTGCCCACGTCAGATCTATCCCTTTTGGCGCGAGGCATGGGTCCGCCGAGTCGCGGAGTCAAATCGCCAGTGAATGCAGAGCGACCTGTTTTGGATGTCGGCTTCTGAATGTTCGATGCCGCACGTTCGATGGTTGCACGGGAGTCGCACGAATCTTCTCTTTGGCCCCGAGGTGCCGAAGTGCTCACCTGCAATGGCTCAACTGCGCGTCCGAGAGATCCGCTGAAACCGGGAGGGCACGCAACTCGCGATACATGCGCCCCGGTGAGGTCTTAGTCGTACGCAGGATCGAGGCGCCGCCTGGACGCGGCTTGATCGATTTGGGTACGCGCGCGCGATTTACAAGCCGCTCGTCCGTACGAATGATCAGTCCACGGAGAGCCAGTTCTGTGGTGAATTGCCAGTCAGTCCGCTCGGAGGAAATGGGAACGCGTTGACTGGACCCGCCGGTCCCGTAGATCCGATCATAACAAAGACGTTCTCGAACCCGTGCCCGAACGCCATGGACAAAATCAATAGACGCGTGCTGACGACTGGTCTCCTCTCCGGCGCGATGTCCTTTGTCACGGCTGGCATAGCACAATCTCCCGTGCCAACCCCTGCTACGCGGTTTGCCGGCTTTCCCGATGAAACTAATACGGGCCCGGTCGCTCAAACGATATTTCAGGACCACACGGGCAATTACGAGGTCCGCACAGACAACGCTGTGGTCAGCGGGTTGCGTGTGACCGGTGCGATTGTGGTCCACGCTAATAACGTTACGGTCCAGAATTGCGTCGTCAACGGCTCCGGCCAGCTTTGGTGTGTTGGTGTACCAGGCGAGCTCGGCAACAAGGATCTCAAGGTTCTGAATTGCAGGCTCTATGGCGTGCCGGTTAAGGATAACCGCGACGCTTCCCACTTGCTTGATGGCGTATACAACGCCATCGAAGTCGGGTTCTGCGAAATCTATGGCTGCGAAAACGGAGTCGATGGCGGCGGCTCACTCTATATGCATGACAACTACATCCACGACTTTGCCGATTGGGGCGAAGATCACGACGACGGCCTGCAAACGTACGGCTGGGATCATACGGGCGGCCTCCGAGTGATCCATAACACCATTGTCGGCATCGAGACGGGCGGCGCCTTCTCGCCCACTCACTGGCGAGGAGCTAGCTCATGCCTTGCCTTGTCCGAAGGTCAATTCGACATGACCATTGACGGCAATCTCTTCTTCGGTGGCAGCTATACCTTATATGGCCCCTCGCAGCACGGCGCTTCTCCCGTGAACGTCCACGTCACCAACAATCGCTTCTCGAGACGATATTATCCGCGATGTGGGGCATATGGAACGCACTCCGGTTTCAACCGTAACGGGCCGGGCTTCCTATGGTCCGGAAATGTTTGGCATGAGACCGGAGCGATAATACCGCCGTGAAGTTCGTGGTGTGTGGCAAAGACGACGCGGAGCTCGGGTTGGATTTCCGTGGCACGGCGCCGCCATTGTAAGCTCGACGATGAGCCAAGCTTTCTTCATCCCGGCTCGCCAGTTGTTCTCCACATCACGCTTTACAGGCTTTTTGCGATCCCCCTTGTGGTTTGAGCCCACCGGGCGGCGCTCCCTAGCGGTTCAGCGTCGGAATATTCGATGTCGCGCATTCGAGATTCCCGAGCGCGCCAGGCGGATCTGCTCCTTGATCCAGAAGCGCCGAAGCGCTGATCTGCAATGTCGCAGCTGCGCATCGGAGAGATCCGCTGAAACGGCGAGGGCATACAATTCGCGGTACAGGCGGCGTGGGGAGGTCCTCAGTTTTTCTGCCAGTACGGGATCGAGACGGCGCCTGAAGGCCGCTTGATCGACGCTACGGGGATATTCGCGTGTGCGGTTTGCAAGCCGCTCCTGCACATGGATGACAGGGCCAAGGAGCGCGAGTTCGGCGCTAATCAACCAGTCGGTCCGCTCTGAGGGATGGGGAAAGGGGGTTCGAATGAGGCGATCCCGGCGATAGACGCCATACACCGGATCGTATTTCGCGTCTCCGGCGTGGAAGAACCACAACATCCGCTCGAAACGCTGAGCCGGATCCGGCGAGTCCGGGACCTCGCCCCGATACTCTTCGTATCGGGGCGGCCGGCCGGGCGTATGTATCGTGAACCATGTGGTTACACCGGTCGCGTCGGGGCGGCTCTCAAGCGCACGAACGCAAGTGGAAAGGCAACTCGGTTCCAGCCAATCATCGGCACTGATCCAGCGAAAGAAGGTCCCTCGGGATAGGTCGAGGGCACGCCGCATGTTCTCGTGCAAACCGATGTTGGTCTGATTGACGTTGATCCTAAGACGCGGGTCGGCGCACGCGTATTCCTCGAGCATTCGGGTCGTTCCATCATCCGAGGCGTTATCGCTGATGACGAGTTCAAAATCAGTGAAGTCCTGAGACAGGATCGATTCGATGCAGCGTCCGACAGAGTGTCGGCCATTACGTACAGCGAGCCCGACCGAAAACTTGGGAGAGTTCGTGGTCACCGGAGTTCCTATGGAGTCATAATACTGGCGGAATGAGGCGCGCTACGTGCATAGATGTTTGTTCGTTGTTTCGGATTCCATGAAACCAGCCTCAGTTGGAGTTTTGGCCGAAGGAGTAGAGCCTTTCAATCCCCTCAGAAGGTCGAAATAGAGCGTCTTTTGCCCCAAGGCGAACAAGAAGATCACAAGATAAAAAATGACCATGACAACGCTTACCATCAGAAGCCGCAAGAGCGGCGACTGCAGATAGCCTAGATTCATCATATAGAATTCAATGCCAAGGGCAAAGGCGGCGGCCACGACGCTCGCAAGGAACGGCCGGCATGTCGCTAGTAACACGTCCCAAGGGGAAACCACTGTGTTGTGCAGTGACCAGAAAACATGTGGCACCAGCCACACCGTCATCGCAGCCGAAAAGGCGAGCGCGACGCCATTGGGACCATAAGGCAGTCCAATCAGATATGCGGTCATGACGAGTGGAGCGATGACAAAGGCAATTCTTAAACTTCGTACCTGCAGCCCAACGGATTGGATGAGCCAGCCCGTAGGATTGATGACGCCGAGCACGAAGATGGTCGGAGTCAACAAGCGAAACATCGTCGTCGCATCCGTCCACTTCGGTCCAAGAGCAACAAGGACTATGTCGTCAGCAAAAAAGGCTGCGAAAACCGAAACAGGCACGGTTAACGAGGAGACAAGGGAGTAGCCCTTCAGAAAGTAATTCCTGAGACGTACTGGGTCATCGTGGAGCCGCGATATTGCGGAAAACACGACACCACCGACTGCCGCGTGGAGATTGCTAGTTGGTACATTGATGAGTTGGTACGCTCTTCCATAGAGTCCGAGCGCATCGGCGCCCCAGAAGCGGCCCAAAAGCAGTTTGTCAAGATTATAAGCGAAATACATCACCAGGTTGTTCAGAGTGATTGTGCCACCAAAGCGTAGCATCTGGTAGATCCCAGCGTTGCGGCGCGGCATGCCCGGCATCCAGCCAGTGCTCGCCCACATCAAGGCGGTATTGATGGCCGGCGCGGCAATCGTTGAAACGACGAGAGCCCAATACCCGAATGCACCGCACGCCATGATTAATCCGAGCGCGAAGCTTGCCAGTAGGGAAAGTGTTTCAGCTATGGCAAGGGCGACGTAACGCAATTGGCGTTGGAGCAGCGCAGAATGCTGCACTCCGCCCGCGCTGAACACAAAGCCTACACTTAGGGTCACGGTAACCCAGAAAAGCCGGGGTTCGTGATAGAAGGAAACGAGAACCGGAGCTGTCGCTGAGCACAGAAGACAGAGTACCGTCCCAACAAGGATGTTGATCCAAAACAGTGTCGAAATCTGTTCGCCGGTGATGCTGGCCTTTTGGATCGTGGCCGACGAAAGGCCGGCTGTCCTAAAGATTTCGAAAAACCCCGTTAAGATGGTCGCCATAGCCACCAATCCGAACTCCTCCGGATCCAGCAATCGCGCCATAATCATCATGAAGCTGAGGCGAAGGACCAGATTTGCTGCTTGGCCGCAGAGCCTGGCCAAGCCACCGCGAACTGCTCGTTCCTTGAGATCTTTCATTTCTCTCCTCGGAGAGATCCAACATTGGGCAACTGCACTAGGGCGGTACGAATTGTCATTGTCCTGTCTCTCAGTTCGCGGTCATGCTCGAACTGATGCAAACCAAGAAATCAGCAGGCACGGCGATCCAACTTCATGCGAACTCGTTCGGCTCGGCTTCGGCGGCCCTCTCGGTCGCCCCGCGCAGCACATTCGCTGGCGGCAAGCGCACCGTGGATTGCCGCTATAATGGTCGAGACCGATCCAATTATCTAGCGTGTGATATTTAAATTTATTTGATGTCTCGGTATATTGCCATTTCGATGATGGCAGGAGAAAACCGGCCGTCAAAGCCGGGATCGCTATACGTCACTGAAAAACCTTCACAAATTTCGTTCGGGGCGACGACCCCTCAATCGGCAAGAAGACGATCGGCCCTCACCAGTTAATATCCTTGTCTCGCGGGGGAGGTGCGTATTAATATGTTTAATATTAATATCATTGCTTGTCTATTTGCCGGCCGCCGGTCTTCGAGGAACTCTACTCGGTCTGGGATCCGAACGGCCCATTTGAGAAGTTCGAAATGGCCTCGACTTCGGCAAGCCCTCAACGCTGGGCAACTGACATTGAAATGGCAGGGTGCGCTCCAGCGCCGATCATCGATCTAGTAGGAGAGGTGCGCGCTTGACCATCGAGGACAGATTGGTTCTGACCTCTTTCAGAGGGCCTGGTTTCGATCACGTGCGGCTTGTTGCTGCAATTATCGTGCTCCTCCACCACAGCCGCGGGCTTCAATATCCCGATGTCCGAGACGATCCGCTATTGCATTATAGCGCGGGGTACATGGATTTCGGCCGCTTCGCTGTGGTCATCTTTTTCGCAATCAGCGGCTTCCTGGTGACTCCCGGCTTGCTGCGCACGGCGAGCGTTGTGTACTACGCACTGCATCGGAGCCTTCGGATATTTCCTGGTCTGATCGTCAACGTCGTACTGACGATGCTGGTACTTGGTCCAATCCTCACAACGCATTCTCTGGCGTCCTACTTCAGAGATCCTCAGACGTACCTTTACGCCAAGAACATCTTGACGCTGATGGTGAACTATTTGCCCGGTGTGGTCGCGAACGACGGAACCCCCGCGAGCATCAATGGCGCGCTTTGGACCCTGCATTTCGAAGTTCTCTGCTACATGCTCCTGGGCCTCTTCGGTGTCTTTGGCCTGTTGAAACGACGCAGGCTCGTTTTGGCGTTTTGGTGCGCGTCCTATGCAATCTCCATCGTGATTGCGCTCAGTCCGTCATTCGCCGCCGCCTTAGGCGGCCGTTTTCCGATCTTCATGAGCCTATTCGTCTATTTCGGATGCGGCGTCGTGCTATACCTGTTTCGCGCGCGCATTCCGTTCTCCCCCGTGTTGGCGTGTACCACGTTGGTGGTACTCGTCGGGGCATTGCCCCTCGGCGGAGGACCCCTCGTCATGCCAATCTGCCTGCCGTACCTGATGATGTTTTGCGGACTTTCCGCTCTGCCCGGGAAGGTCCCGCTAAAACATGACCTTTCCTATGGCGTGTATTTGATTCATGCACCGGTCCTGCTTGCGTTCAGTCTGACATTTCCGAATATGCATACATGGTGGATTGGCGCTGCGGTTGTCTTTCTCGTCACCCTGGTACTGGCCTACGCCTCCTGGGTCTTTGTTGAGAGCCCGGTGTTGAGCAAGAAGAAGATGGTGTCGAAGTGGGCTGAGCGCTGCATTGAATCGCTCAAGCCACTTCTCGGATCGCGTACTCCGACCCGGACGGCTGCTGAGAGAATTGGAAAACTGCAAAGCTGAACGTCAGCGTTCCATGCACTTTTTCGACGACCAAGGTACATGGGTAAGTTGTCGAACTATTCAGCCAGTACCCCGTAACGCACGTTCCGTGCAGGCAAACGCAAGCCGGCTCTCTCCTTGGCCTCTGCGTCGAGCACCCAGGCGCCGCTCCCCATTAGAAATAGAAAAGCAACGTATGCGGTGTCCCAGAAATGGACGGTCCAACCGACCAGGTAAATCCCGGTCATGGCGATCAGAAAAGCCGTTCGATATGCTGTCATCTTCCCATCGAGACCTTTCTTGAAACCTACGGTAAGGAAGATCAACAAAATGGCCAGATGCAGGAGAACTGGCGCCGGCAAGCCAGAGCGCATTGCCAAGACGAGCCAAAAATTGTCGATGCTTGGCCCCATCCAATTGGGGCGTTCCCAATCGCTCAGGCCAATGCCGAAAACGGGATGATCTAGGGCTACCGCCGACCCGTAGTCCCATATCAGCAGCCGAAAATAATATGACTGAGGATCAAATGTGAGATACCCGGAGACAATTGACGGCAAGGATCGGTTGGCCACAACTTCAATCAAAGTGGCGGCTACGGCCAAAAGGCCGATCAGAATTTTCCATCGGGCCTTAACGCCCTTTAGCAGCGAGTTCCATGTCAGCAGGAGCCCCTGGGCGACAATGGCCATTAAGGGTCCGGCGGACAACGACATGCTCGCGGTAGCCGCTACGGCCGCAGTCATGAGGTAGCGCTGAAGGGAGCTCGTCTTGTAGCCGAGAACCAAGTAAACCGGGGCAAGCGCGGTGGCCGCAAACACGCCGAAAAGAATTGGATGATCAAAAACCGACTGAACCCGAGTTAGCCCAGATCGTTGCTCCGGGCTAAACAAGGGCGTTGGGCAGATCATCGCAAACAATTCGCGCAAAATGTTGTGCCCAGAAACAAGCTCGATAATGGCGAACGGCATTAGGACAAGCACGAGCCTGAACAGGAGTTGGACCATGTTGTAGAAGTCGTCCGCGTCACGGATGAAGCAGCGCGCCAAAAGATAGGGTCCGATGGTTTCGATCCACTCAATTCCGAACGTTTGGCTGGACGGTTCTATTCCATCAACAACGATTAAGCCGAGGACACGCCAGAAGGAGAACAGCAGCACTGCAACGTCGGAAATCCTTATACCCACTCTCCCGCCGACAAATTTGCTCAAGCAAGGCAAAATCATCACGAGAAGGACGATACGATAGAGCGACAGTCGCAGTGACCCGATATAAATTTGGCACGGCCAGAGGAGGCCAAGAAAGAACAGAAGTACGGGCAAACTTAATCTTTTCCGTCCGGCCGGATACGGGCCGACCTGCTCTTGCTCGTTGTGTAAGGGACTGACGACCTGAAAAGCGGGGCCATGACGACGCCGGAGTTTACCGGAAGCTATTGAATATCTGGGCATCTGATCGGCTCCGATAGACAGTTCCACGGGGACTATAATGTCCGCCTGTTCGGAACGCCGGGGCGTCGAGCCAGCAGGGATCTGGTGGCGTCATCGGCATTGCTTGTGAATGTTGGCGCGCAGATCCCGTCGAACGCGGTATATCCGCAGGCACCTTTGGCAATGCGATTATTCGTGATCCTGATGTTGGTCATCGGATTTGACCATGTCCATCATTGCGTACGGCGTAGCCACCGCGGGTGAAGCGATTGTCCTGCAGCCAGACATCGCCTACCGGACCTTCAACGATCGTAAACGAGAGGGTGGTGGTAGTGTTGTAGGTAGCGGTATTGTGCTTCACGGCGTCCCCTTGGGCGCAAAACGCCATTCCAGGTCATGGCATTGAGGCGCATGTTTCTCACCGTCACATTGAGGCACTGATGTTGAGATAGCCTTCAACGTGAAATCCGCTGATTGCGGCTCCTGGCTTGGCGACTTCAGCGAATATTATCGCATTTAATAATTATTCTTCAACGCATTTTAAATGACATGCCATTTAATGATGGAGAGTCGTGAGTCAAGGCGTGCAGATTCGCTTGAGTTGTTAAATAGGAAAATATTTCAATGGGTTGGGAGGAGCTTGAGGAAATGTAACGTGTTCTCTCGAGCTTACCCATCTGCCGCCTTTGTGGATTTAAAGTTGACTGTTCCGGCGCCGGCGCTGCCGAGAGGGCCGCATCAAAACAGCTTGTTCACGATTCAGTCGAACTCCTTCTATCGAGGAGTTCACCCCTCGGCTGCGCGGCCGAGGTACCGTATGCAGCGTGCGTGAGCGCGATGCTGGACACTTTCGTGCAATTCCAGTCGCGCCGGCCTTTTTCTGATCGCCGTTGGGTTGCAGAGGCTGCGTGAGGGGAAGCAACATTCCGTGGGTCTTGCCCACATCGACCGTCGAGTTATCGTCGAGTGGAGGAGCGCGCCCGATGGACCGAACAACGCACAATCCAACGGAAGGCGGCCGTTACGGTCTTCCGGTCGAGCCAAGCGGGATCATGGCCGAATACAAGTCCATGAGGGCTGCAGACAGCACGCGAGCCGTTTTCTGCTGTCTTGGGCAAGGCGCCGCGTATGATGGTTGGGAACTCCGCCCGACGCCGCACAATTGATGCACTCAACTGACTGTGGTCGCCGGGGGCGACCGCGCTTTCTTGCCGCGTCGCTTTGTCGATTTATCTGAGATAAGCTGGATTTAAAATATTTAACAGGATATGAGCTAAAGGCTCGGGCAAAGCATTCAGGCAAGATGAGAAACGCAGACGAGCTTTTCCGGCGGCCGCGACCCAAAGCACCGGGATTTTGCAGGCAAGTGGCTGGCCCAAAGAGGCGGCCCGCGCGAGCATGCGAAATGCTTGGCGCATGTAGTGAGTAGCTGCGCGTGATGATGAAAAACATCTCCATTTGGGCAAGCACCAAGCGGATTGCAAAGCTAGCCATTAGCCTGCTCTACTACATCGCAGGAAGATCTTCGCGATTTGTACTTCAATTGATGGGGCGTTCATCGGATCGCAGCCTGATTATCCTGTACTATCATGGGATACCACACGCCTACCGAGCCAATTTCGCGCGCCAAATGGAGTCGATCCAGCGCAGAGCACAGGTGTTCCCGGCGTCTTATCGTGGAAACTTGCCGGGCGGCAGACCGAACGTCGCAATTACGTTTGACGACGCTTATGTCAGCGTGGCCGAGCACGCCTTGCCGGAGCTTCGCGCCCGCGGATTTCATTCTACGATTTTTGTTCCCGTGGGGGCCTTGGGTGGTCGTCCAACTTGGCCCGTCGAACCCGGTAGCCTTGATGCCGATGAGACGGTGATGTCCGTGGACCAGATGACGCCACTGCTTTCCTCGCTCGTAACGCTTGGATCTCACACCAGCACGCATCCGCGCCTCTCCCGAATAGATGCACGTCTTGCCAAGGAAGAAATCGAAGGCTCACGCCTGAAGCTTCAGGATTTGACGGCACAGCAAGTTCGGCTACTGGCCTTTCCATATGGAGATCATGACGCCTCAACAATCGAACTGTGCAAGGCCGCGGGCTACGACTATGTTTTCAGCGTGGTACCTAATCCTGTCGACACGACAAGTTCCGGCTTTGTCAGGGGGCGCGTGAAAGTCGATCCCTTCGATTGGCCGCTGGAATTTTTTCTAAAATATCACGGAGCCTATGCCTGGTTCTCGCAGGTGTCTTTACTCAAGCAGAAGCTGAGCGGTCGGCGTCGAGAGGTTCGGCGCCATCTTGCGGACACCCAGGCCAAGTCGGCCCATTTTTTGTAGTGCAATTGTGATGTGGCTCGCGGTCGGACCGAACACGCACCTCGGGTGACGAGGGGCGAAATAAGACGGTAGCTCACCGCCGTTTCATGCAAATCTTAGCGGGTTTGGAAATAGGGCTAACTAAACTAGCCCAGCAACCGGTCGCGCGCGGCCTCCAAGAAGTTCAACACACCACTTTGCAAACTACCGGGGCTGCACTCGTAGGGGCCGACGTCAGTGACGGCACGACCGTTCAATCCCTGTTTGAAACGAAAAACGCCTGGATTCCGCTGCTGATCGATACCACCCAGATCGTAGTAGCAGTTGCCGGTTCTTTGCGCATATTCGATCACGGTCCAGTGCAGGAGGTACGAGGCGCGCAGATCGCGTCCCATGGAATTAGCCGCACCGAGCAGGTAGATGGCCGTGTCGCCTACGAAGCTGCCGAGGTGCCCCGCAACAAGTTCCCCCTGATGCCAGGCAAGGTGCAAAACGAGTTTCTGATCCGCTGGGAGTTCGTGCTGAACGTTCTTGAAGAAGCGCACGTCCTGGTTCGTCTTGAAGTCCTTCTGCTTGGTGAGTTCGAGGAATATGCGCTCGAACTGGTCAAAGTCATCCGGCTCGAACGACCGAGTTACCCGAATGTCCGCCTTCTCGGCTTTGGCCAGGTTGCGACGCCAATGGAGATCGGCATCCTTTCGTATGGTGGCAAGCGGTCTCGCCAGATCGAGAATGAAGGTTCCTCGGGGGCTCTGCCGCGTGCAATGCCGGAACCCGCTGGCCTCCAGCGTCGTCACCTGGAGCTCCTGGAATCGGCCACCGACGAGCGCCGGGACGACGCGTAGAACCAACCGCCGACGCTCGACGTACTCCCGACGCAGTGCCTCGACACAGCGCCCGAACTTTTCGGCCGAGAAGCTGCTGTCGTTCCTGATGATGGGAGCATGGCTCAGATAGCCAATTCCGAAGGGCGTCAGCGGAATGGTCTTGACGCGAACGTCAGCGAGGCCGACCAGAGTCTGATCCTCGAACAATCCGTTCAGTTCAGAGCTCGCGCCGACTCGGCGCGCTGCAGCAGCGGCATAGCCGCCGAGTTGGCGATAGGAAGTATCACGAAACGTGGGCGTCAGCACATCCCACGTTTCCTTCGACAGTCGCTTGACGGTGATCATTTGGACGAAACTGCGGATTGCGCGAGGCGAGAACTATTGTCCCGGTCCCAGACAGAAGCTCTAGCCCAGCAACGAATACTAGCCCTGCATCGGGCTAGCATATTGACAAAGCAATAAATCAACAATCCGGACCACATGCGAGGTTCCTTGAACAATGCGACGACCGTCCGATGATTTGCTTCGCCTTTATTTGCGCGGAGCTCGGAAAAATTGCGAGAGAGCTCGAATATCCCGGCATAGGCACGAGTTCTGACCGTAATCAACTGTGAGATCGTGCGTGGGGGAAATACCGTGGACTGAGCGGAGGGGAGGGTCTCTCGCTCTTTCGGTGTGAACTGAAGCCGAACGTAAATGTCATCGGCAATGAGGTCTGGAAATCCGGTAAAACGCTTGCGTCCTTCCTCGGACAAAGCATAGACGCCGGACCCACCGATTCCCTCGCGGGACGAGGGCAGTCTGGATCGAATGCCATAGTATTTGCGCACTGGCCAAGAGCAGCCGGTTAGATCGATCTCGGGCGTTGGTGCCACGGCCAACACGTCGCCGCGCGCGAGGCGGCTTGCCAAAACCCGAATGGTATCGACACTGATGACGATATCGGCGTCAACGTAAATACGCGGGAAGGCGCGAGCGATCTGATCGCCGAGGTTTAGGGCGTGAGTCTTACTCGCGACCTCGGACTCGATAACACGTGCCGGTGGACTGAAGCGCCGCGCGATGTCCGCCGTGTTGTCGGTGCATCCATTGCAAACGACGACTACGTCCATCTCGTCGGAACCCGAGTTGCTAACCCATGCACCTAACGTTCGCGCTATTACCGAGCTCTCGTTGTGTGCGGGGACGACAATCGAAATCATGGTTTCCTCAAGCATGGTCCGAACAACGGGAGCAACTGCTCGGACGCCGGCGCGAAGGCCGACTACAGCCGCAGGTTCGGCGCCGCCCGCATCGCCACAGGAGCAGTGGGCTTCTTATCTGCCAAACGGACGGATTCTGATAAACGTAAGCCAATCGACTCCGGCGCATTAAATACCTGTTGTTTATCCAGAGTTTTAAATTATAATCCATTTAAACGATCATAATTTAATTTGCAATATTTTTGCACGTCGTCGGAGGCATTCAATATGGAAGGCTTAATCTACAGCCAGGTCAAGACGGCGCAGGACATCGCAGGCTTTGTCGATCCTCAGGAAAATATTCTCTCAGATAGTTCAGCCAAGCTCAAAATCAGCGTCTTCGGCATCGGCTATGTCGGGACAGTGTCTGCAGCCTGCCTTGCACGCGACGGGCATGAAGTGGTGGCCGTTGATGTCAACCAGGAGAAGGTCGATATCCTGAACGAAGGTCTGTCGCCAATCGTCGAGCCACGGCTCAGTGAAAACATCGATGCCGTTGTCCGCACTGGTCGATTGAAGGCAACGACCGACCCTTTGGCGGCCGTCCTGTCAACCGACGTCTCGTTGATCTGCGTCGGAACCCCTTCGCAAGAGAATGGCTCACTCGAAACGGCGTTCGTGAGCCGGGTGGCGCAGCAGATTGGAGAGAGTCTCCGCAAGAGCACGAACTTTCATTCGGTTGTGATGCGCTCGACGATGTTGCCGGGCACGATGGAAGAATTGATCATACCCATGCTGGAGCGCTCATCGGGCAAGCAAGCTGGTCGAGATTTTGGAATTGCGTATTTTCCAGAATTCTTGCGAGAAGGAACAGCCATAGGCGACTATGATAATCCGGGAGCGATCGTATTCGGCGTCGAAGATGACCCGCAAACGCTTCGGCGGCTCATGGATATCCATGAAAAATTTTCTGTCGCCCCCCAAATCATGTCAGTTCGCGCCGCCGAGGCGGTCAAGTATGCAAACAATGCCTGGCATGCGACGAAGATCAGCTTTGCAAATGAGTTGGGACTGCTCTGCAAAGCGATGGGCGTCGACAGCCACGAAGTGATGCAGGCTCTGGTAAGCGATACGAAACTCAATATCTCGCCGGCGTACCTCAAACCCGGATTCGCTTTCGGCGGCTCTTGCTTGCCCAAGGACGTCAGCGCTTTGCGCCATGCCGGAAAAATGGTCGACGTTGACACGCCCTTACTTGATGCCGTTCTGCAAGCGAACGAAAACCAGATTCGAAGCGCCTTTCGACTTGTCGCCGCGACCGGAAAGCGGCGTATTGGTCTCGTCGGCCTGAGCTTCAAGCCGGACACGGACGATCTGCGTTACAGCCCAATGCTGGAGGTTGCAGAAAGATTGATCGGACGCGGCTATGAACTCGCGATCTATGATTCGAACATTCGTTTGTCGCGACTCACAGGGGTCAACAGAGATGAGTTGATCAGGCGCCTGCCGCATATTGCCTGCCTGCTGCGAGAGACAATGACCGAACTCGCCGACTTTGCTGAGGTTTTAGTGGTAGGAAACCGCGAGGAGTTTCAGAAGAATTCGTCGCCTTTGATCGGTCACGAGAAAATAATCATCGATCTTGTGCGCATCAGGCCGGACGGGCAGACCGGAATTAATTATCGCGGCATTTGTTGGTAAATCGCTGGTCTGGCGATCATGACAATGGCATCTAGTGTTGACGACACGCGTAGCCTCCGGCCGCGGAGGATTCTGATCATTGTTGAAAATCTTCCGGTGCCATTCGATCGTCGCGTCTGGGCGGAGGCGCAATCGCTGCGCAGGTCCGGCTACGAGGTGTCAGTGATTTGTCCTCGTGGTCCGCTCGCGGAGACTCCCTTCGAACTGATCGACGGGATCGAAATCCATCGCCATCCGTTGCCGGTCCAGGCCAAGGGCAAGCTCGCCTATCTCGCCGAATACAGCAGCGCGCTATTCTGGGAGTTTGCCTATTCGCTCAAGGTGTTCGCGCGGAATGGTTTTGATGTGGTTCACGCCTGCAATCCGCCGGATCTTATTTTCCTGATCGGGGCCTTCTATAAGTATCTGTTCGGCAAGAAGTTTGTGTTCGATCATCACGATCTGAACCCAGAGTTGTTCGAAGCAAAATTCGGACATCGCGGGCTGATTTGGAAAGCGCTGGTTCTTCTCGAACGAGCGACGTTCAGGGTAGCTGACATCTCCATCGCCACCAATCTGTCCTATGCCCGCGTCGCTGTCCAGCGCGGCAAAATGAGGCCAGATCGCGTGTTTGTCGTTCGGTCGGGACCGAACCTCGCGCGGGTGCGCGAATTGCCTCCCGACAACACGTGGCGCAATGGCCGGTCGCATCTTGTCGGCTATGTCGGCGTCATCGGGGAACAGGAAGGCATCGATCTCCTGCTTGAGGCGATCAAGCACATAACGTCGACGAGACAACGAAGGGATGTCCAGTTCGTCATTATGGGTGCGGGACCAAACCTGGAGTCGCTAAAGCAGGTTTGTGCGCAGATGGGCATTTCAGAATTTGTGACTTTCACCGGCAGGGTGGACGACACGACCTTGTTCACGGTGCTTTCGACCGCGGACGTCTGCGTCAACCCGGATCGCCCCAACGCGATGAATGATATGTCTACGATGAACAAGATCATGGAGTACATGGCGCTAGGCAAGCCAATCGTGCAGTTCGATCTATCGGAGGGGCGAGTGTCGGCGCAATCGGCCTCTCTTTACGCTCGCAATACTGATACGATCGACTTTGGAAACAAGATCCTGGAACTCATTGATGATCCAGATCGTCGTCGAGAGATGGGCATGCACGGACGTCGGCGCACGCGCGACGAGCTATCGTGGGCGCATGAAGAGCCGAAACTGATTGCTGCCTACGAGGCGCTTTTCAAACGAGGCTGCAAGACCGGGGCTTTCGTGGCTGGAGCCGGTCGTCTGGGCGCGACAATTGGCAGCGACGTCCAGCCCGGAGTCTGCGCGGGCGCCTCCGAATGCGCTCAGGATCACGAGCCGTAACGGATACGCTCTCCAGCAAGTGCTCTATCGATAGGGTGCAGATTGGTCGGCCCGCGTTTGTTGACGGAGTGTAACCCTCCGGTGCAGGCCGCGGGTTAGCTGCGTTTGGCGCGCTTGCCTGCCCATTTTTTGGCGAGGGCCTCAACT
>NZ_JBANBK010000081.1:0-39445 GCF_053572325.1 Bradyrhizobium sp. UFLA05-112
CCAGCCAGCATGGTGAATCAGAAACAAGCTGATTTGGGAATCCCAAATCGATTCAACCTAACCCCATCCCGCTTTAGCGCGGCTGCTTCCGTCGGAGGGCGGTCCGTCGGGGGATACGATCTAAGCCGCCTGGACGATATTCAGGTCGAAACGCTGGGGCTTCTCTTGCGCAAGGCAGCGGGCGATGCGCGGGTCGATGACCCGCCCCAGCCAGAATGCGAAGAACCACTGTCAAACATCGTATCTTCCCGCTTCGAGCAGGCGCTCAAGCAAATCGACGACCCAATCATTCGTCATCAGGTCACTGCGAGCGCAAGTCGAGCAGCTCAAGGCGCAGGTTCGCGGCAATGCGGGCCCCTGCGGTGCAGCCGCGCCCACAGCACCTGCTGTTGCCGATCCGGCCTCGGAATCGAACGAACCCGATAAGCCGGCGCTCCCGACCGTCGCCGATCCGGTGCTCCCCCGCAACGTCACCCTACTGACCTCGAGCGCGGCTGAATTTTACCGCCTTGATGAGAATTTCCGTGCCGCTGCGGAAGCCTACAAGCGCGGCGACCTCAGCGGCCGACAACTTTATTGGTTCGTTGCCGAACGCGACCGGCGAGAGCGGGAGGGCCGATGAGCGCCGCAGTTGATCGTTTCGAGAGCCTCAAGCGCAAATTTCGCCATCAGGTGCGCTCGCGCAAATTGTCGGCGACGCAGAAGCATCACGTCACCACGGCGGCCGCTCTCCAGCAAGTGGTCGAGATGACGGTCGCCGAGATGGTGACCGGCACCCGACACGTCGAGCGGGAGGTCAACGTCATCCGCGCATTCGAGCGGGTGAAGGACAAGCCATGAACAGAACAAAGCCTGATTTGCAAAACAGCGAGGGAAAACCTGCAAAACACTTGCCCGCAAATGGCAATTTCTATAGGCAAATCAACGCGGCGGGCATGGCGGAATTGGTAGACGCAAGGGACTTAAAATCCCTCGGTGCGCAAGCGCTGTGCCGGTTCGACCCCGGCTGCCCGCACCACCCTCCCCCCGCGATCACAAAGCGATACGCGCCATCGTCTGGCGGCATGGCATTCGGCCATCCCGGGCGTGAAGCAGTGCTTTACCGTAAAGTTGCAGATGCCGCCCGGCTGGAGGCCTGGTGCTGCTTCACTGACCCAATCTTAACTTGTCGGCACCACCATCCTCGTCGGTTTCAGCGATTTTTGGCTTAAAGTGGTGGATCGCACCGAATTCGAGAGCGAGCTTGCACGCGCATCCAGCTAGTCCTTTCGGCCTGCGCTGGAGGCCGCCTATGCGGCGCGGCGCGGACGCTCGATGACCCGTCACATGGCGCGCTCTTCCGCGGTCTGCGGCGCCTTGACACTTGCAGCCATCGCTCTCGATCGGTCGACCAATCTCGACGTCTTCGCCGCGGCATGGGTGTGGCGCTGCGTCGTCGCGCTCTACTGCGCAGGCGTGGCCATCTATGGCTTTCGGTCCCGCAGCACGTTGCTGATGGGTTTGGCCTACGGCTCCGCCATGATCGCCATGATGGCCGTCATCGAATTCGCGGGTGTCGCCGCACCGAAGGCCATCCAGGAAAACTACATGCTTGCGGCGATCATGCTCTTCGCGATCTGCGTTGCCTCCGTCCCGATGCCGTTTGCCGCAGGGCTCGTCATCTGCACAATTGCCGCCGTTCTGCATCCGACCTTGCCGCTCGCCTTCGGAGCCGACGCCAGCCACTTGACCAGCGATACGATCGTCGGCCTGGCCGCATGCCTGACGGCGCTGTTGGTCATCCGCAAGAACGAGGTCGAGCGGCGCCGCAGATTCCTCGAAACGCTTCGCTACGAGCATGCGGCAACTGAATTGAGCGTGGTGAACCGGGAGCTGCTCCGCATATCGAACACCGACGCGCTGACCGGACTTCCGAACCGCCGCTTTTTCGAAGCCGAAGCCGCGAGATTGTGCGCGGAAAGAGGGCACAGCGGCATCGGGGCGATCCTGATGGATGTCGACCACTTCAAGACATACAACGATGCGGCCGGACATATCGCGGGCGACGTGTGCCTTCGCACGGTGACCCAGGCGCTTGCAAACACGGCCCGCGAAGCAGGCGTCAGCGTCGCCAGATATGGCGGCGAGGAGTTCGCGGCCATCGTCCCGTCGGCGACCGCGCTGGAATTGCAGCAGCTTTGCGAAGAACTGCGCATCGCGGTCAGCAGCATCAATCTGCCTCATCCTGGCCTGCGAGATCGCAACGTGAGCATCAGCGCCGGACTGGCGTGGCGCCAAACCTTTGCAGACGATCCGAAATCGCTGCTGGAGGAGGCCGACCGCGCGCTATATGAAGCAAAGGCCACCGGGCGCAATCGCATCGCCTGGTCCGATGTGGCGGCCCACGTTCGCTCGCCCGGCATCGTTCCCGACCTGATCATGCCGGATCCCGCCCCGGCTATGCGCGCCTGATCTCCCAACGGGGTCCGGCCCGGCGCAGCGCGCCGGGCCTTTGTGTCTCATCCTCCTCAGACCTCGCCGATATACCGCAGCATGTCCCACAGCGTGATGGTGGGCGCGTTGGGCTTGATGACGGAGGTCCAGCCGCTGGCATTGGCGACGGAGCTCTGGTCGTCATCGAGGATGCCGAAGAAGACCTCGAGCACGATGCGGCCGCCGACTGGGCCGAGCTGGGTGCCGGCATTGGAGTCCTTGTCGGCGACCTTGACGCCGCCCTCGATCTTCGTGTCGAACGTGCCGTCATCCTTGGCGAGGCAGGCCTGGCCTTCGGCCAGCACGTAGAGCCAGAGCGGCGTTTTCGCGTCCAGCTTGCTGGCATCAGCACCCGGCATTTCCGGCATGTCCTTGAACGACAAGAGGCGCTCGCCGAATACCAGAGGCGGCCCGCTGCTCACGCCGAGCACTGCGGCGACATCCTGCCCCGAGGGCAGCGAGAAGTTATAGCCGCGCTTGAGATTGCGCGCCGCGAGCGAGCGGAACAGCATGTCCTGTCCGCCGATCCGCGGCGGCAGCACCAGGAGCGGATTCACGAGGCTGGTGTCGATCTTGTAGCTGTATTGCAGCCGGTGCTTGTCGGGCCCCACGTCCACGCCGCCAACCTGCGAGGGGTTGTCGCCCTTGGTGCCCGGCGCGAGCTGATCTGTCACGAACAGCGACCAGTCGATGCGATGGCTCTGCGGCAAATCCCCGAACCCGACGAGGCTCTCGGCCGCATTGTCGGCGCCGTCGAAGATGCGGCGCTGGAAATTCTCGTTGAGCCGGTAGGCATTGCGGATCGCCGAATGGCCGTAGCGATAGGCAGCTCCGGTGAATTCCAGCGGCAGCGCCGTGCGATCGCCCTTCTTGTAGAGCTTGTAGGCCGCATCGCCCTTGCTCGCCCGGTCCTGGACGAAGCTGTCATAGACCGGCTTCTGCACGATGCGCTTGAGGAAGTCGGTGACGATGATCGTCTGGTAGGTGAAGCGGACCTCCTGCTGTGCCGTCTGGAACAGCGTTTGTCCGGTCAGGCCCTGCGACTTGAAGAACGCGATCATCGCATTGTGGAAGTGAATGAAGGCGAGCTGAAGCTGGCAAACGATGGAGTTTTCGTCATTGCGGGGATCGCCGATGATGGCGCGATGGCTGCCGGCATCGTCGGGCTTGTAGTAGATCGTCGAACGCGGCAGGTCGTAGGGCCGGTCCATGTTGGTCGCGAGCCGCCCGTCCTCGTCATACATGAAGGGCGATGCCGACGGCCCGAGGCCGTAGAGGCAATCCATGTCGAGCCGCGGCGTGCGCACGTCATTGGGGAAGCTCGACAGGCCCGGCGGGAGCGTTGCGAGCGTCGAGCGCGTGTCGAAGGTCAGGTCATGGTCGATGAACTGGCCGAGATAGGTGTAGGCCGCGGGCACAAAGGGATTTTCCTCATCGTCCGGCGTATCGGAGGGATCGTCGAGGCCCTGGTCGATCGCCTTGGCGATGATGCTCACGATCGTGTCGGGATCAGAGAGCTCCAACGATTGATAAGTCTCGCGCTTCAACAGGCGCATGAAGCTCGCGGCATCGGAACCCTGCCCGCCATGTCCGCCCTGCAATTGATCGCTTTTCATGTCCGACATTTCAACGCTCCTTCAAAAATGGCTGTTTTGAATCAATTCGCGTTATCGTCGCGCCACGCCCCCATAAATCCATTGCGTAGCGGCTGGCGGCGCATCACCTCCAGTTGCAAATTGGTCTTTTGGCCATCCGCCCGGTTCAACGCGGTGCGCGTCGCGTGTCGATTTTATTCACCACGTGAGCGCGCACGGACATTTGCGGTGTTTTGCTGGTGAAAGACTGGAATTGCCGCAGGTTGTCGATTGACGTCTTCACAACCGACACACTCCCGCGCATCACACGCCAATACCGTTAAGGCAATAGCCGTGATGGCAAATGTGTGAATTGCTTCACACGCAGCGCATGATGTCCGTTCGCATCTGTCGCTGTCGAAGACCGAATAAAGCTTGCCCCGTTCGCCCTAACCGCCGTGATACTCGGCGCCAATTCGTCTCGACCGCACCGGCTTCCGCTGGCCCGCCAATGCATGATCCGCCAATGCACGATCAATGGCGCCGTTCGTAAGCCGGATGGTGGCGGTGCTTTTGGGTCAATCTCGAGCATAGGTCTCGACCCATGCTGGACTCACCGGTTTGTGTCTCCCGTTGCGCCTAACAGCCATCCCAAAACGCGGCTTGTGCGCCGCAACATTCCCGCTACACAGGCGTCTGCGAATGCAGAGGTAGCTACGTGTCCGACGTCAATGCCGACAGTTGGGTGTCCTCGGGACACCGCCCGATGGGATTTCCGGAATTCGTCATCGTGATCGCCGCCATCATGGCGCTGAATCCGCTTGCGATGGACATGATGCTGCCGGCGCTGCCGAACATCGGGGCGGCATTTCACATTCCCGTCGCCAATCATCTCCAGCTCGTGCTGTCGACGTTCCTGATCGGGTTCGGCGCGGGGCAGTTCGTCATGGGGCCGCTGTCGGACCGGTTCGGTCGGCGGCCGGTACTGCTCGGCGGCATGACGGTCTACGCGATCGCGAGCGTGCTCGCGGTCGCGGCGCCCTCGTTCGAGACCCTGCTGCTGGCCCGCGCGCTGCAAGGGCTCGGCACGTCGGCGACGCGGGTGATTGCGACCTCGATCGTGCGCGACTGTTATGTCGGCCGGCGCATGGCGAGCGTGATGTCGCTCGCGATGATGGTGTTCATCGCCGTACCCGTGATCGCGCCGTCCTTTGGACAAGCAGTGCTGCTGGTGACGCATTGGCGCGGCATCTTCATCGTGCTGATGGCCTACGGCCTGCTCGCGCTCGGCTGGACCGTGCTGCGACTGCCGGAGACCCTGCCCGAGAGCGAGCGCAAGTCCCTGGCGCCGCGTGAGGTGCTCGAGGCCTTCCGTCAGACCCTGACCAACCGGCAAACGCTTGGCTACGCGGTCGCCGCGGGCTTCGTCATCGGCTCGTTGTTCGCCTTCGTGTTCTGCGCGCAGCAGGTGTTCACCGGAATCTACCATCTCGGCCATTATTTTCCGCTCGCCTTCGCGGCGATCGCGGCCGGCACCGCCATCGCGGGCTTTGCCAATGCGCGGCTGGTGGGCCGTCTCGGCATGCGCGTGATCTCGCACGGAGCGCTCGTCGGCTACGCGCTCGTCGCCGGCCTCATGCTGCTCACCGCGAGCCTGCAAATGCTGCCGCTGTGGCTGTTCATGGTGCTCTCGGCCCTGATGATGTTCTCGTTCGGCATGATGATCGCCAACTTCACCGCGCTCGCCATGGAGCCGCAGGGTCACATTGCCGGCACCGCGTCCTCACTCTACGGCTCGATCACGACGCTGTTCGGCATCGTCGTCGGCATGACGATCGGCCAGAGCTTTGACGGAACGTTGCTGCCGTTCTCGGCCGGCTTCTTCCTGTGCACGCTGGCTGCGCTCGCCGTCGTCGCCGTGGTGGAGAAGGGCCGGCTGTTCCAGCCGCATCATCGCGCGGGCGCTTAGCTCGCGCAGGAACTTCGCTCACTCCTCCATGTTGTCCTGCAGCAATGGAGTTACGAATGGAACCCGAGCGTAAGGACCAACAAACGCAGGACGCCGAGGAGCTCAAGCAGGAGCACTCGGAACGGCAAGAGACCACCCTGCCCTTCGCAAGTGAAGGGCTTGAGCAATTGCGCGACAGCCATTGTTGATGGAGCGCCCTTCGGGTCCGGATCGTGCTTACCGTGGCGCGCGCTTGCTCGCACTGAAATCATCCGCGTTGCTCACGGGCGGCTTGTGATCGTCATCATGCGGCGGCACGAGCAGCACGACGAGCTTGCGCGTCACGCCGGCCCGGCCGAGCAACTCCGCCTGAAGGCTGAATTCGCGTCTGACGAAATCCCCGGCCCGCGCCGAGGTTTGCTCCATCCAGCCGAGGCAATCGGGCTGGTCGTGGAAGCACAGCGCCGCCCAGCCGCGCTCCAGCGTGGTCCTGCGCGGCAAGCCCCAGGTGTATTGATAGGCGAACGGCCGCGCATAATGCGGATGATCGGGGCTGTAGAATGCGGTGGCAAAGGCCAGCGCATCGTCGCCGCTGACGGCGGAGAGTGGCACGCCAGTGAGATCGCGCCACTGCCGCGTGAGCTCGGCCGCCGCCTCGTGATAAAACTCCCTGCCCTCTTCGTAGCCGTGCGCGTTGCGGTAGACGGCATGAATGGGAGCTGCGACCACGAGTGCGACGACGCTGACGCCTGCAACCAGCACCGCGGCATTGACGGCATAGAAGCGCTCGATTGGATAGCGCGTGCCGCACACGATCGGCACGACGAACAAGAACAGGCCCTGCAATGCCCACAGCGACGGCAGGTCCGTGCCCATGGCGAGCGAGGTCAACATCGGCAAGAGCAACGTGCCGAGCGCGACGTAGCACAGCAGCTTCAATCCGGGATCCATCGCGACGAAGTCGGCCGGCAGGCGTTTCAGCCGGTTGCCTGCAATCATCACCCAGGTGACGGCCGCCGCACCCATCGCCGCGACGAGCCCGAGCGCAAACGACTTCACCTCGCCCAATGCCGTGAGGAGGCCGGCATTGGCATGCGCCAAGGCGTAGGAGAAGGTCGGGGCACCCGTGGTCGCGAGCCAGTGGAGATGCGGCGATAAGGCCAGGAGCCCGGTGACGGTGGAGATCCAGGGCGAGGCCGAGGTAAAATAGGCCCGACGCGCCGGATGCATCGCTGCCGCAAGCACAAAGCTCGCGACCAGGAACACCGAATAGTATTTCCCCACCATCGCCAGCGTCGTCGCAAGACCCACGGCAATGGCCCAGCCCGCCGCGCGCGTCTCGAAAGCGCGCAGGAAGCAGAAGGTCGCGAGCGGCCAGGTCGCCAGCAACACGCTGTTGGCATTGAAGCGCTGGGCGTGGAATTGATAGGCCGGCGTGAGCATCAACAGCAGCAGGACCAGCAGGCGTTTGTGCCCGCTCACGAAGCGACGCGAGATCAGGTCGACGAACCATAGCGCCAGCGCGGCGTTGGCGATCGCCATCAGCTGCATCGACCAGTCGCTCAACGGGAAGATCGCGGTCCAGGCGGCCGCCACCCACCCCATCAGCGGCGGATGCTTGGGATAACCCCAGGCAAAATGCCGCCCCAGCGTCCAGGCCTCAAGCGTGTCCGGATGCAGGCCGGCGCCGAGATAGGCGATCACGAGATAGAGCGTCCAGACTGCGGTGAAGGCCGTGAGCAGCAGCGGCACGGCCCAGCCAGCCTCCACGCCTTCGAGCCAGCGCAGGAATGGACGGCGCCAGCGCGCAGGCGCGCGGTCCGAGCGTTCGGCCATCGACTGGAATGCAAAATCTATCGGCACGTCATTCAAATCGACGGAGGGAAAGAGGCGGGAAGAGCGGCGCCATCTATTTCAGCCCTCGAAACGAATGGCAACAATCGGAATTTGGAAGAGCCTTAATTGGTGAACGGCACGCGACACTTGGTGCAGGAGTTGCCGGATTCCGGCAAGCCGCGATACGAAAATGGCCGGGGCGACTGCCCCGGCCATCGTCAACTTCGTCCGCTTGGAGAGCGGCGTGCCGCCTACTCGGACTTGTCCACGTTCCACCACACCGGCGTCGCCGGGCCGTCGAGCACGCCGGTGAGCGACTTGCGCCAGCCGCTCGGCAGCAAATACTGGCCGAGCGGGATGTAGATCACCTGCTCGTAGGCTTCCTTCTGGATCTCGGCGGCGATCTTCTTCTGCTCGTCGAGCGAGCTCGCATGCACGAAGGCATCCTTGAGCTGTTCGATCTTGGCGTCTTCCGCCCAGCCGAACCAGCCGCCCTTCTTGCCCTGGCCGCCGATCGAGAGATTGGCGATCGGGTTGGAGACGTCCGCGGCGACCCAGTTGGTGAAGAACATGTTCCAGCCGCCCTCCTTCGGCGGCTTCTGGCTGGCGCGACGGCTCACCACGGTCTGCCAGTCGGTCGCCTGAAAGTCGACCTTGAAACCGGCTTCACGCAGCAACTGCGCGGCCACGATCGGCTGCGCCTTCAGCGTGGTGACGTCGCCGGGCCCCATGATCACGACCGGCGTGCCGTCATAGCCGGACTCGGCGAGCAGCTTCTTGGCTTCCGCCATGCCATTGCCCTTGATCAGGCTCTCGGCGCCGACGTCGGTCGCGAGCGGCGTGTCGCACACGAAGAAGGCACCGCAGACCTTCTGATATTTGGGGTTGCCGACGAGCGCGTCGAGCACATCCTTCTGGTTCATCGCCAGCAAGGCAGCGCGACGCAGTTTCACGTTGTCGAACGGCGGATAAAGGAAGTTCATCCGTCCGAGCGTCTGGAAACCGAACTTGTTCGAGACCTCGATCGTGAGCTCCTTGTTCGCCTCCAGCAACGGCAGCATGTCGTACGGCAGATTCTCCATGAAATCGATGTCGCCCGATTGCAGCGCGTTCACCGCGGTCTGCGAGTCCGGCATCGTGACCCACTCGACACGATCGACCTTCACCACCTTGCCGCCGGCGGTCCAGCTCGACGGCTCCTTGCGCGGCACATAGTCCTTGTTCTTCTCGTAGACCGCCTTCACGCCTGGCTGGAATTCGGCCTGCACGAACTTGAAGGGGCCGGAGCCGATCTGCTCGGGGATCTGCTTGTCCGGCGGCGTCTCGGCGAGGCGCTTTGGCATCATGAAGGCGACGCGCGAGGACGGCTTGCCGATGGAGTCGAGCACGAGGCCGTAGGGCTCCTTCAGCTTCAACGTGATGGTCTTGGCGTCAGTCGCCTCCAGGCTGGCGGTGAAGTCCATCAACTTCTGGCCCATGCCGTCGACCTTGGCCCAGCGCTGCAGCGAGGCGACACAGTCTTCAGCCGTCACCGGCGTGCCGTCATGCCACTCCAACCCGTCGCGCAGCGTGAAGGTGTAGGTGAGCTTGTCGTCGGAGATTTTCCAGTCCGCCATCTGTGGCTGGATCTTGAAATTCGAATCGGTCGCGATCAACGTGTCGTAAACCATGTAGCCATGGTCGCGCGTGATGTAGGCCGTGGTGAAGATCGGATCGATGATCCTGAGGTCCGAGTGCATCACCGCCGTGATGGTCTTGCCTGCGGCAAGGACCGGCGAGCCCAGTGCGGTGAGCGCGACGGCCGACAGCACGAGCTTGGAGACGATCGCGCTGCGTCCCCGGCGCAAGAAGTGGAACATCGACGTTTCTCCTGACGTGAAACTGGTCAAAGGCAGGTTATTGGTTGAGCATTCGGATCGTTCGTTAGGCGCCCACATCATGCAATGCCTTTACCTTTTCGAGAGTTGCAGAGCGCATCGAAAGCGTCAATCCGCTTTCGCTGCATGCCCATGCAGGCGCGCGCACGGGCTCCATGTTTGCATGTTTCGCTCTACAACCAATCCCGCCGATCGTTTCCCGACTGCTATGCAACGCGTGTTCCGCGCGTGCGAAGCCTGAAGAGGCCGCCCATGAATCCAACCAATCTCCCGTTTGATTCTGAAGTCATGCTGCAAGGTCTGCACGCATGGGTCGAATGCGAAAGTCCGACCTGGAACGCGGTTGCCGTGAACCGCATGCTCGACCTCGCCGCGCGCGACATGGCGATCATGGGTGCGACGATCGAGCACATCGCCGGCCGACAAGGCTTTGGCGGCGTCGTGCGCGCACGCTTTCCGCATCCGAAGCAAGGCGAGCCGGGCATCCTGATCGCCGGTCACATGGACACCGTGCACCCCGTCGGCACCATCGAGAAGCTGAGATGGCGGCGAGAAGGCAACAAGTGCTACGGCCCAGGCATCTTCGACATGAAGGGAGGTAACTACCTCTCGCTCGAGGCCATCAGGCAATTGGCCCGCGCCTCCTTCGTAACGCCGCTGCCGATTACGGTGCTGTTCACGCCCGACGAGGAAGTCGGCACGCCATCGACACGCGACATCATCGAGGCCGAGGCTGCGCGCAACAAATACGTGCTGGTGCCCGAGCCGGGCCGGCCCGACAACGGCGTCGTCACCGGGCGCTACGCGATCGCGCGCTTCAATCTCGAGGCAACCGGGCGGCCGAGCCACGCCGGCGCGACGCTCTCCGCGGGACGTTCCGCGATACGGGAAATGGCCAGGCAGATTCTCGCGATCGACGCGATGACCACGGAGGATTGCACCTTCTCGGTCGGCATCGTGCATGGCGGGCAGTGGGTCAATTGCGTTGCCACTACCTGTATCGGCGAGGCGCTCTCCATGGCCAAGCGCCAGGCCGATCTCGACCGCGGCGTCGAGAAGATGCTGGCGCTGTCCGGCACAACCAATGATGTCGGCTTCAAGGTGACGCGCGGGGTCACACGTCCGGTCTGGGAACCCGATGCCGGCACGATGGCGCTGTACGAGAAAGCGCGCGGGATTGCCCGCGAGCTCGGCGCCAAGCTGCCGCATGCCAGCGCCGGCGGCGGTTCCGACGGCAACTTTACCGGCGCGATGGGTATCCCGACCCTCGACGGCCTGGGCGTGCGCGGCGCCGATGCCCACACGCTCGACGAGCACATCGAGGTCGACAGCCTCGCCGAACGCGGCCGATTGATGGCCGGGCTGTTGGCGACGCTGGAATAGGGCTTCGTAGGGTCGGCAAAGGCGCGCTCTTCGCGCGCCGTCCCCACCATCTCTCTCCAAGATTGCGATAGAACTCTCCAAGATTGCGATAGAAGTGGTGGGCACGCGGAGCCTATCATCGGGCGCGCGTTCGCGCGACCCGGTGGTTTTGCCCACCCGACGAAGAAGGCCTGGATGCCCGGGCATGACGGCTAGATTGACAATTAGAACCGCGCGCAAAGCACGTTGGCTGCACCGCAAAAACGACGGCCTCGATGGCATGGGAATTGCTGAAACGTCAGCTTGGTGGCAACCTGCCGTAGGACGCCTCGCCGGTTTGACTCTAAATCTGACGGATCCAACTTGCTCGGATATCTCGTTCGCAGAATCCTCGCCGCCGTCCCCGTGATGGGCGTGGTCGCGCTTTTCGTCTTCCTCCTGCTCCGGCTCACTCCGGGCGATCCGGCTGCGATCCTCGCCGGCGACAACGCGACGCCCGAACGGCTCGAGCGCATCCGCGCCTCGCTCGGCCTCAACGAGCCCCTCATCGTGCAGTTCATCACCTGGATCAACAAGCTCCTGCACGGCGATCTCGGGACGTCGCTGATCTCCAACCTGCCGGTGCTGAAGATGATCGGCCAGCGCGTCGAGCCGTCGATCTCGATCGCGCTCTCCACCATCATCCTTGCGGTCGTCGTCGCCGTTCCGCTCGGCGTGATCGCGGCGTGGAAGCATGGCACCTGGATCGACCGCTTCGTGATGGGCCTCTCCGTGCTCGGCTTCTCCGTGCCCGTGTTCGTGGTCGGCTATGTCCTGATCGAGATTTTCGCCATCGACCTGCGCTGGGTGCCGGTGCAGGGCTTCAAGAGCATCACGGCCGGCTTCGGCCCGTTCTTCGAGCGCATCATCCTTCCGACCTGCGCGCTGTCCTTCATCTATATCGCCCTGATCGCGCGCATGACGCGGGCGGCGATGCTCGACGTGCTCGGCGAAGACTATGTGCGCACCGCGCGCGCCAAGGGCATCAGCGAGGTCGCGGTCATGATGCGGCATGCGCTGCGCAATGCCGCCGTTCCCGTGATCACCGTGATCGGCACCGGCTTTGCCCTTCTGATCTCCGGCGTCGTCGTCACCGAAAGCGTGTTCAACATTCCCGGCATCGGCCGTCTTACTGTCGACGCGGTGCTGGCGCGCGACTATCCGGTGATCCAGGCGATGATCCTGCTGACGTCGCTGATCTATGTCGTCGTCAATCTTCTGATCGACGTCGCCTACACCCTCCTTGATCCGCGGATCAGGTATTGAGGCTCCAGCATGTCGGTTGATACTCTTCCCCAATCGTCCATCCCCATCACCTCGCCGCTACGGCCGCGGTTCGGATTCCTTACGTCGACGCCGATCATCGCGGCCGCGACGATCTGCCTCGCGCTGATCGCGCTGATCTCGATCCTTGCGCCGCTGATCGCGCCGCATGATCCGGTCCTGCTCGCGCCCTCGCAGCGCCTGAAGCCGGCCTCAGCGCAATTCCTGCTCGGCACCGACGCCTTCGGCCGCGATCTGTTGTCGCGCGTGATCTATGGCGGCCGCGTCTCGCTGCTGATCGGGATCGGCTCGGCGATCCTCTCGATCGCCATCGGGCTGGCGATCGGCCTCGTCGCCGGCTTCTTCAAGCTGGTCGATTCCATCATGATGCGCGTCATGGACGGCTTGATGGCGATGCCGAGCATCCTGCTCGCGATCGCCGTCGTTTCGCTGTCGGGCGCCAGCATCTGGACCGTGCTGGTCGCGATCACCATTCCCGAGATTCCGCGCGTGGCGCGCCTGGTGCGCTCCGTCGTCCTGTCCGCGCGCGAAGAGCCTTATGTGGAAGCGGCGATCTCGGTCGGCTCTTCCCTGCCGAAGATCATGTGGCGCCACCTAATGCCGAACACGATCGCGCCGCTGATCGTGCAAGGCACCTATGTCTGCGCATCCGCGATCCTCACAGAAGCCATCCTCTCCTTCCTCGGCGCCGGCATCTCGCCGGAGACGCCGACCTGGGGCAACATCATGGCCGAGGGACGTCAGTACTTCCAGATCAAGCCGTCGCTGATCTTCTGGCCGGGCCTCCTCCTCTCGCTCGCGATCCTCAGCATCAATCTGATCGGCGACGCCGCCCGCGACGCACTCGACCCCCGCATGAAGCAGCGGGAGGGCAAGTGATTGTCCCCACCGGCACCGCCCCTTTCCGTCATTGCCGGCGAAGCAATCCAGACTGTCCCCGCGGAAAGATTCTGGATTGCTTCGTCGCGGAGCCTGTCATCCGGCCCGCCGAAAGCGGGACCGGGTGGCTCCTTGCAATGACGACGGAGTAATTGGATGACCAACACCGTCCTCGACATCAACAACCTCACCGTCTCCATCGGCAAGACGCCGAGCGGGCCGAAGATCATCGACGGCATCTCCATCCAGGTGCGCGAGCGCGAGACGCTGTGCCTCGTCGGCGAGAGCGGCTCCGGCAAGTCGGTGACATCGCTCACCGTGATGGGCCTGTTGCAGAAGGGCTCGCTGACGCCCACCGGCGGCAGCGTCAAGCTCGTCGGCGAGGAACTCCTCACCGCGACCGACCGCCGCCTGCGGCAGTTGCGCGCCACGCAGATGGCCATGATCTTCCAGGAGCCGATGACCGCACTCAATCCGGTCGTTCCGGTCGGCCGCCAAATCGACGAGGTCCTGCGCGCCCACACCGATCTCGACGCCAAGGCTCGGCGCAAGCGCATCCTCGAGATGATGGAACAGGTGCGGCTGCCGCAGGTCGAGCGCATCTTCGCCTCCTACCCGCACCGCCTCTCCGGCGGCCAGCGCCAGCGCATCATGATCGCGATGGCGCTCGTGCTGGAGCCGAAACTGCTCATCGCCGACGAGCCGACCACCGCGCTCGACGTCACAACGCAGAAACAGATCCTCACCCTGATCCGCGACCTGCAGCGCGATCACGGCACCGCCGTGCTGTTCATCACCCACGACATGGGCGTGGTGGCCGAGATAGCCGACCGCGTCGCGGTGATGCGGCAGGGCCGCCTGGTCGAAACCGGAACACTCGATTCCGTGCTGCGCAATCCCTCGATGGAATACACCCGCAACCTGCTCGCCTCGGTGCCGAGCCTCGTGCCGCGCGCAGCGCGACCTGAAACCAAGGAACCGGTCGTGCTGGAGGCCAACGACCTCGGCAAGGTCTATCGCGAGCGCACCTTCTTCGGCAAAGGCCGCGAGGTGGTCGCCGCCGACAAGGTCACCCTCACCTTGCGCAAAGGCCGCACGCTCGGCATCGTCGGCGAAAGCGGCTCGGGCAAGTCGACGGTGGCGCGTTGCATCGTCCGCCTGATCGATCCGACCTCGGGCGGCGTGCGCCTCG
This sequence comes from Bradyrhizobium sp. UFLA05-112, assembly GCF_053572325.1. Taxonomy (NCBI): domain Bacteria; kingdom Pseudomonadati; phylum Pseudomonadota; class Alphaproteobacteria; order Hyphomicrobiales; family Nitrobacteraceae; genus Bradyrhizobium; species Bradyrhizobium sp. UFLA05-112. Next base: position 14,464 of record NZ_JBANBK010000081.1, read on the forward strand.
CGGGCCGCGAAATTTCCGACCTGTCGCGGCGGTTGCTCCAGCCGCATCGCCAGAAAATCCAGATCGTGTTCCAGGATCCCTACCGCTCGCTCAACCCGCGCGTCAGCGTGGGCGAGAGCATTGCGGAAGGCCCGATCAACTACGGCGTCTCGCGCGCCGATGCGCTGAAGCGCGCACGCGAGCTTCTGGAACTGGTCGGCCTGCCGGCCGATGCGGTCGCGCGCTATCCGCACCAGTTCTCGGGCGGCCAGCGCCAGCGCATCGCCATTGCGCGCGCGCTCGCGCTCGATCCCGACGTATTGGTCGCGGATGAAGCGGTCTCCGCGCTCGACGTCTCCGTGCAGGCGCAGGTGCTGGAACTTCTGGACGAGATCCAGAAGCGGCTCGGTATCGCGATCCTGTTCATCACCCACGACTTGCGTGTCGCAGCGCAGATCTGCGACGAAGTCGTCGTGATGCAGCACGGCCGTGTCGTCGAACAGGGACCGGCGGCCGAGGTGCTGACGCATCCGAAGGAAGCCTACACCAAGTCCCTGCTCGATGCGGCGCCGGGCCGCGGCTGGGACTTTGCCAATTTCCGGCCGGTGGAAAGCGCGGTGGCGAGCGCGTAGGTTTCTCCGCGCGCGTTGGCGGGAGTTTGGAGGCACTCTGCTCCCCTATCGTCGTCCCGGCGAAGGCCGGGACCCATACCGCGGAATCTATCGATCGCGCATGATGCGCGTCCCAAACTCCTGATCTTCGTCAAACTTCTCCCTGGGGTTATGGGTCCCGGCCTTCGCCGGGACGACACACCCAGGTTGTTGCGATGACTCCACTCACAACACCCACCGCATCCGCACCATTCCCAAAACGGCTTGACGCCATGCGCGGCACGATTGTCTGCCTTGCTTGCTCTTGCCGCAAAGGCGGTTAACGTCGCGCGTATCCGCATCAAGCCGAACGGCCCCGCTTTCGATCCTCCATCAGGCTAAGGAATCAAGGACGAGATGCCCACCATCGACCGCATCGACGGCTATGCCGACGAACTTACCGCCATCCGCCGCGACCTGCATGCCCATCCCGAGATCGGCTTCGAGGAGGTCCGCACCTCCGGCATCGTCGCCGACAAGCTGAAGAGCTGGGGCATCGAGGTGCATCGCGGGCTCGGCGGCACCGGCGTGGTCGGCGTCATCAAGGGCAAGGGTGCGAGCGGAAAGCGCATCGGGCTTCGCGCCGACATGGACGCGCTGCCGATGGAGGAGAACACCAACCTGAAATGGCGCTCCACCATTCCCGGCCGCTTCCACGGCTGCGGCCATGACGGCCACACCACCATGCTGCTCGGCACCGCGCGCTACCTCGCCGAGACGCGGAATTTCGACGGCACCGTGCACCTGATCTTCCAGCCGGCCGAGGAAGGTCTCGGCGGCGCCCGCGCCATGATCAAGGACGGATTGTTCGAAAAATTTCCCTGCGACGAGCTCTACGGCCTGCACAACGCACCCGACCTCAATCTCGGCGAGATCGCGATCCTGCCGGGACCCGCAATGGCCGGCGCCGATTTCTTCGACCTGCGCATCAATGGCTATGGCGCGCATGGCGCGATGCCGGAGCGTTCCAAGGACGCCGTGGTGATCGCAACCACGCTGGCGCAGGCCGTTCAGACCATCGTCAGCCGCAACGTCGAGCCGCTCCAGGCCGCCGTCGTGTCGATCACCCAGATTCATGCGGGCTCCGCCTACAACGTCATTCCCGGCGAAGCGCATCTCTGCGGCACCGTGCGCGCCTTCTCCGATGAAGTGCGCGCGCTGATCCGCGAGCGCATGCGCACGATCTGCGCCGGCGTCGCCAGCGCCTTCCAGGTCGAGATCGAGGCCGACATCCGCGACGCCTTTGGCGTGCTGGTCAACCAGGTCGAGCAGTCCAAGGTGGTCGAAGAGGTCGCGCGCACCGTCGTCGATCCCGCCAGGGTGATCACCCGCACCCAGCCGAAGATGGGCAGCGAGGATTTTGCCGACATGCTGCAGACCATTCCCGGCGCCTATTTCTGGGTCGGGCATGACGGCTCGGTGCCGGTGCACAATCCCGGCTACGTGCTCGACGACAAGATTTTGCCGATCGGCGCCAGCATGTTCGCCCGCATCATCGAGTCCCGCATGCCGGTCGGTGGCCATGCATAAGCCGCGCGCCGACGAGAAGGTCACCTCGCTGCACGATCTGTCCGCGGTCGATATGATCGTGGGCTACAAGTCCAGGCAGTTCTCGCCGAGCGAGGTGCTGGAGGACGTGATCGCGCATGTCGCAGCGTGGGAGCCGCATCTCAAGTCGCTCTATGCTTACGACCCCGACGGCGCACGCGAGGCTGCAAAGGCCTCGACCGCGCGCTGGTCCGGCGGCGAGCCGTCCGGTCCGCTCGACGGCGTGCCGGTGTCGGTGAAGGACAACATCGCGACCAAGGGCGTACCCGTGCCGCTGGGCGCCGCGAGCGTGAAGCTCGTGCCGGCGGCGAAAGACGCCCCGCCGGCCGCGCGCCTGCGCGAGGCCGGCGCGATCATCTTCGCCAAGACCACCATGCCCGATTACGGCATGCTGTCGTCGGGTCTTTCCAGCTTCCATGCGCTGGCGCGCAACCCCTGGGACCTCTCGAAAAATCCAGGCGGCTCGAGCGCGGGTGCTGGCGCCGCTGCTGCGGCCGGTTACGGCCCCCTGCATCTCGGCACCGACATCGGCGGCTCGGTGCGGCTGCCGGCGGGCTGGTGCGGTCTCGTCGGATTGAAGCCGAGCTTTGGCCGGGTGCCGATCGATCCACCCTATGTCGGCCGTGTCGCGGGTCCCATGACCCGCACGGTTGACGACTGCGCGCTGATGATGAGCGTGATCGCAAAGCCCGACCGTCGCGATGGCATGAGCCTGCCGGCCGACACCATCAACTGGAAGACGCTGGAGAAGTCACCGCGCAAGTTGCGCATCGGCCTGATGCTCGATCTCGGCGTTGGCCTGCCGCTGGAGAAGTCGGTGCGTGACGTCGCGGTGAAAGCCGCCAAAGCGTTCGAGTCCGCCGGCGCCGTCGTCACCGAGGTCGACGGGATTTTGACGCGCGAGATGCTCGATGGCCTCGACAAGTTTTGGCGCGCGCGGATGTGGGACGATCTTTCGAAGCTCGCACCTGCCGAGCAAGCCAAGGTGCTGCCCTACATCTTCAAATGGGGCGAGTCCGGCGCAAGACTCTCCGGCGTCGAGGTGATCCGCGGATTCAACCAGACCATGGCAATCCGCGCCGCCGCGGCAAAGCTATTCTGCGAGCTCGATTATGTGATCTCGCCGACGGCGCCGAACGTCAACTTCCCGGCGGAACTGGCCTCGCCCACCGACGATCCGATGAAGCCGTTCGAGCACATCTGCTATACCGTGCCATGGAATATGTCGGAGAACCCGGCGATATCGATCAACGGCGGCTTCGACGCCAAGGGCTTTCCGATCGGTGTGCAGATCATCGGCCGCCGCTTCGACGACCTCGGCGTGCTCGGCCTGGCCAAGGCGTTCGAAGGTTTGCGCGGGGCTCAGAGGCCTTGGCCGTCGCCGCCGGCGCATTAGCGACAAACCGCAAGTCGCCATGTGCGGGCTCGACCCGCGCATCCATCCTCTTCAAAAAAGATGGATTGCCGGGCCAAGCCCGGCAATGACAGAATTGCTTCAAGAACATCAAGAGAGGAAACCACCATGGCGTATGAGACGATCAAATACGAGGTCGCCGACGAGATCCTCACCATCACGCTGAACCGGCCGGAGAAGCTCAACGCCTTCAATGCCAAGATGCAGGCGGAGCTGATCGAAGCGTTCGACGCTGCCGACAAGGACGACGGTATCCGCGCCATCATCGTCACCGGCGAAGGCCGTGCCTTCTGCGCCGGTGCCGATCTCTCCTCGGGCGCCGACACCTTTGACCGCGACGCGCGGCGCGGACCGGTGAAGCGGCTTGCGAGCGGCCAGGTCGACTACAGCGATCCGCAGGTGCGCGATGGCGGCGGCCAGGTGACGCTGCGCATCTTCAAGAGCCTCAAACCCGTGATCGCCGCCGTGAACGGCCCTGCGGTCGGCATCGGCGTCACCATGCAGCTTGCGATGGACATACGCATTGCCTCGGAGGCGGCGCGCTTCGGCTTCGTGTTCTCCCAGCGCGGCATCGTGCCTGAGGCGGCGTCGAGCTGGTTCCTGCCGCGCCTCGTCGGCATCTCGCAGGCGCTGGAATGGTGCTATACCGGCCGCGTCTTCCCGGCGCAGGAGGCGCTCGCCGGGCGGCTGGTGAGCAAGGTGGTGCCACCGGATGATCTCCTGCCGACCGCGCGCTCACTGGCAAAGGAGATCGCGGCCAAGACCGCGCCGGTGTCAATCGCGCTGATCCGTCAGATGATGTGGCGCATGATGGGCGCCGACGATCCCATGGAAGCGCACAAGGTCGACAGCCGAGGCATCTATGCCCGCGGCCGCTCCGACGACGTCAAGGAAGGCGTGATGTCGTTCCTGGAGAAGCGCCCCGCGCGGTTCAAGAACAAGGTGTCGAGCGACATGCCGGATTATTTTCCGTGGTGGACGGAGCGTGAGTACAAGTGAGCCCGGGCCCGACGAAGCCGCAAGACGGCGTCGTCCTCCTGCACGGGATCAGCCGGACAGCGCGCTCGTTTCACAAGATGGCGATCGCGATCGAGCGCGCCGGTTATGCAACGCTCAACCTCGACTACGCCAGCCGTCGCAAGGCGCTTCAAGAGCTCGCGGACGACATTCATCCGGCAATCGAATCCTTTGCCGGCTCAGTGAGCGGCGCCGTGCATTTCGTCTGCCACTCCATGGGCGGCCTTCTGGCGCGCGTCTATCTCGCGCGGCACCGGACGAGAAATCTCGGACGCGTCGTGATGCTGGGGACCCCCAATGGCGGCAGCGAGGTCGCCGATCGCCTGATGAGCTCTTTCCCATACCGCGCCTTCTTCGGTCCGGCCGGGCAGCAGCTGGGTACGCATCGCGACGCCGCGACGACAGCGCTCCTGCCGCCAATCAACTATCCCCTCGGCGTTATCGCCGGCGATCGCTCGATCTATCCGGTGGCTGGCGCCGTGCTGCCGCGCCCACATGACGGACGCGTCTCGGTCGCGAACACCGAGGTCGACGGCATGGCCGACCACATGGTGGTGCACGCTTCGCATCCGTGGCTGATGCGAAATGAGGAGGCGATCGCTGCGACCATCGCCTTCCTGCAGAACGGATGCTTCCCGATGCGTCCGTGATCGTAGTTCGAGATCGTAGTTCGAGATCGGAGGGTGGGCAAAGTGAAGCGTGCCCACCTCTTCTGTCGCAATTGTCGAGAGAGATGGTGGGCACGGCGCAAGAGCGCCTTTGCCCACCCTACGCAGCATCAATCCATCACCAGCGCCACGCGGCCGATCGCCTTGCGGTCGATCAGCAATCGCATCGCCTTCGCATAATCCTCCAGCGGCAGACGGTGCGAGACCTTGGGGCGCAGCTTACCTTCCTCCGCCCATGCGAGCAGCGCCTTCAGACGCACCTCGCCCAGCGCCGGATTTTTGCGTACCGCTTCGCCGGCGCGCACGCCCAGCACGCTCGCGCCCTTGATCAGCAGCAGATTTGTTTTCGCCGAGCCGATGCCGCCCGTGAAGCCGATCACCAGAAGCCGCGCGCCCCAGGCAATGCAACGCATCGAGTTCTCGAACACCTCGCCGCCGACCGGATCGAACACGACGTCGGCGCCGCGGCCGTCGGTGATGCGCTTGACGGCATCGCGAAACGGCTCGCGCGCGTAGAGCACGAGATGATCGGCACCCCTCTCCTTCGCAATTGCCAGCTTCTCGTCCGATGACGCGCACGCAATCACCGTCGCGCCCAACATCTTGCCCAGCTCGACGGCAGCGAGCCCCACACCGCCGCCGGCGCCGTGCACGAGCAAGACGTCGCCCGGCTCGACCTTGCCGCGGTCGATCAGCGCGTGATAGGCGGTGCCGTGGCCGGCGAGGAAGGTCGCTGCTTCCGCATAGTCGAAGGTCGACGGCATCGGCGTAAGCTGTGAGCTGGCGACCACGGCTTCGTCGGCATAGGCGCCGTAGCGCATCTTGACGATGACCTTGTCGCCGACGGCAACGCCGCGCGCTGCAGCGCCGACCTCGGTCACATCGCCCGCGGCCTCCACGCCCGGCGTGAACGGCAGCTCGGGCTTGAGCTGATATTCGCCGGCCGCCATCAGAATATCCGGAAAGTTGAGCCCAGCGGCGCGGATCGCAACCCGCACCTCACTTTCCCCAAGCGGCCGCGACGGGAAAGTCTCGAGCCGCAAGCTTTCGGGCGGACCCAGCTCGCGGCAGACGACAGCCCGCACCATCAGGCCGCACTCGCCTTGCGGCGAAGCAGCGCCTCGCGGATCAAAGGCAGCCGGTCATTGCCGAAATACATATCGGTCTTGTCGAGAAAGATGGTCGGCGAGCCGAAGCCACCGCGCGCGACGACCTCTTCCGTATTGGCCTTGAGCTGGTCCTTGACCGCCTGCTCGGAAATGCCGGCGAAGAATTTCTGCGCATCGACGCCGAGCCTGTTGCAGATGTCTGCGAGCACGGCATCCTGCGAGATGTCCTTGTCCGCGCTCCAATAGGTCTCGAACACCGCGGTCGCGAACGGCACCATGTCCGCGGCGAGCCAGATGCAGCCGCGCATTGCCTTCACGCTGTTCACCGGAAACACCGTCGGCGGCATCTTGATCGCGAGCCCCGCGAAGCGCGCCCAGTCGTTGAGGTCCTTCAGCATGTAGCGCGCCTTCAGCGGCACCGGCTTTTCCCGCTGCGCATAGACGCTGGGGTTAACGCTGTTGAAGATGCCGCCGACCAGGATCGGCCGCCAGGCGATCTCGACGCCGAGCTCCCTTGCCAGCGGCTGGATGTTGTGGAAGGCGAGATAGGTCCAAGGGCTGGAGCAGTCGAAGAAGAACTCGATCATGGGGTTTCCTTTGTCTGCATTTTGTTCCCTGTCGAGGCCGCCGGAATATGAGCCGACTTTTGTTGTTCTGTACCTCGACGTTAAGACATGGCAGGAAGGTGCGCAATGACATCAGATCCGGAGGGCGCCATGCTGTTTCCGACCACCATCGCCGGCTCCTTGCCGAAACCGGAATGGCTCGCCGAGCCGAACGTGCTCTGGGCGCCCTGGAAGTCAGAGGGTGACGAGCTCCTGCGCGCCAAGCGCGACGCGACGCTGATCTGGCTGAAGCTGCAGGAAGACGCCGGCATCGACATCGTCACCGAGGGCGAGCAGGCGCGGCAGCACTTCGTGCACGGCTTTCTCGAGAAGATCGAGGGCATCGACTTCGCGCACAAGGTCGAGATGGGAATCCGAAAGGATCGCTACAAGGCGATGGTGCCGCAGGTGGTCGCACCGTTGCAGCTCAAGGATCGCATCCACGCCTTTGAGGCACGTGTCGCGCGAACGCACACGAAAAAGAAGCTGAAATTTACGCTGCCCGGCCCGATGACCATCATCGACACCATTGCCGATCGCTACTACGGCGATCGGGTGAAGATGGCTTTTGCTTTCGCCGATCTCCTGAACGCGGAAGCCAAGGCGTTGCAGGCCGACGGCGTCGATCTCATCCAGTTCGACGAGCCCGCCTTCAACGTCTACATGGACGAGGTCAACGACTGGGGCATCAGGGCGCTGGAGCGCGCCGCCGAGGGCCTCACTTGCACCACCGCCGTGCACATCTGCTACGGCTACGGCATCAAGGCCAATACCGACTGGAAGGAAACGCTAGGCAGCCAATGGCGGCAGTATGAGCAGATCTTCCCGGCGATCGATGCGAGCTCGATCCAGCAGGTCGCGATCGAATGCCGCAATTCCAAGGTGCCGCTCGATCTGCTCGCGCTGCTCAAGCACAAAGTCGTGCAGGCCGGCGTGATCGATGTCGCCAGCGACACGGTCGAGACGGCCGACGACGTCGTGCAGGTGATCGACGCGGTGTCGAAATTCGTGCCCAAGAGCAACATAATCGCCACCACCAATTGCGGCATGGCGCCGATGCGGCGGGAGATCGCGGAAGCCAAGCTGATGGCGCTCGGTGCCGGCGCTGCTCTCGCGCGCGAGAGGCTGGGATGATGCGGCTTGCGTGCAGCGTCGCGTTGCTGGCAGCGCTTGCATTGCCCGCGCACGCGGAGGACCGTTCCGTGCTCGTCAATTGCAGGGCGATGGTGGAGCGCGCCGCGAAGGATGCGAACGCGGCGGTCGGTGCGGAGCTCGCCCGATGCCGCCAAGTGATCCGCGAATGGGCTTTGCGCGATGCGCGGATGACGGTGGATGAACAGGGGCGGCCGCTGCGCTAGGGTGATGCGGTCGCATGCAGCACGGGCTCATAGCCGGCGTGCAGTGTGCGCAGCGTCGACGGCGGCGTCAGCAGCTTTGCTTCGCTGGGCTGACGCTCGACCTCGGTATAGCCCGCCGGCGACCACAGGAGCGCCCTGCCCTGCATCACCAGAAAGCTCTCCCCGCCTTGGCTCACCATCGCGCCGACGGGAAGCTGGTCGAGCGGCATCAGCAGCGCGTGCAGTCGTTTCTGACCGTGATCGAGCCGCTCGTGGTGCAGCACCGTGTCGATGTCGTGCATGCGGACATCATGCACGCGATTGCCTTTCTCCCATGCCGCCCGGAAGCGATTGGCATCGTCGCGGCGGCAATAGAAACAGGGACGATGTCCGGCAGCGAGCGCGGTGGCCTCGTCCAGGAAGAACAGCTCGGTCCAGCTCTGCGTCGCCATCACCTCCCGGCGACGGCCGCGGAATTCGCACGTGCAGGTCAGCCAGGCCGGCGTCGACCAGCGCTTTTTGAGCAGCGTCTTCGTCGCGGGATCATGGATGATGCCACGGTTGCCCGTGAACATGCCGCGATATGGGGTGGCGATGATCTCGCCCGTCGGCATGACGCGGTTTTGCAGCGGCACTATTTTGGTGGCGCCGTGGTGACGCGCATTTTCCACAGGTTCCAGACACGGTCGAGAACCTGCAGATTGATCGCATCGGCCTTGGCGCCCTCCGCTGCCGTCAGATAATTCACCTCGCCGCCAAGCGCGATCGCCTGCGACTGAAGTCGCGCATTGACGTCGGTGTAGTAGGCACGGAAGACCGCGACTTTCACGGACGGGCCGACGGTGGCATCACCATGGCCGCGCATCAGCACCACCGACTTGTCGGCGAGCGCGAGCGCCAGTCCCTTGCCGATGGCCGCATTGCTGACCAGCATATTGGTCTCGCCGAAGTCTTTGCGGATGTCCCATACCGGCGCCCCCGCGGCGAGGAACGCCGCGTTGTGGAAGACCGGCCGCAGCGCAACCTGGCTGATCGTGAACGGGATCACGCCGGGCGAGTGCGTGTGCACGACCGCCATCACGTCGGGACGGGCCTTGTAGATCTCGCTGTGAATGAAGCGCTCCAGGAAGACGCTGCGCCCCTTGGCATCCACGGCATTGCCGTCGAGATCGAACTCCATGATATCGTCGGCGGTGACGAGCGCCGGCGCCAGCGAGCGCGACATCAGGAAGTGATTGGGATCCTTGGGATCACGGGCGCTGACATGGCCGAAGCCGTCGAGCACCCCAAGCTCGGCGAGAACGCGGCTGCCGACCACGATGTCCTCGATCACGGCAGGGTCGAGAGCCGGGGCCTGCCGATCCTGGCACCGCGCCTGAGCTGCGAGCAGCGTCACCGCGAACGCGACGACGAAGCCGAACCATGCCAATCGCGCGCGTCCGGCCATCGTGATCAGCCCCCGTGGCTTACGCCGCGCCGTCGCGGAGCGGCGGGTGATAGGACAGCGCGGTGTCCCAGGGGAAGAAGATCCAGGTGTCCTGCGAGACTTCCGTAATGAAAGTGTCGACCAGCGGACGGCCCATGGGCTTGGCGTAGACGGTGGCGAAATGCGCATCCGGCAGCATCTCGCGGACGAGCTTGCCGGTCTTGCCGGTATCGACGAGGTCGTCGACGATCAGAAGGCCCTTGCCGGTGCCGCCGCCAAGCTTCATCGCCGCATCGGAAATGCCCTTGAGCACCTGGAGGTCGCCCTGCTTGGTGTGGTCGTAGCTGGCGATGCAGACGGTGTCGATCACGCGCACCCCGAGCTCGCGCGCCACGATCGCGGCCGGCACCAGGCCGCCGCGGGTGATCGCGATGACCGCGTGGAACGGGCCGACCTCGTTAAGGCGCCAGGTCAGCGCCCGGCAGTCCCGGTGGAACTGGTCCCACGAAACCGGGAAGGCCTTGCCCGCCCGCTCCTGCGCGCTCAGTTCCGGTGCCTCACTCATCGTCGTCTCCATTCCGCTCACGCGTCTTCTGCTAGCGGCTGACGTTCAATCCTGCCAGCATTTCCTTCACCGCCGCCATCGCTGCCGCCAGCTTTTCCGGATCGCGCGAGCGCACCACCAGATTGGTGTTCGGCTTCTGCTCCTCATCCATGAAGGGATAGCTGCCGATGATGGTGTCGGGATGGTCGCCGGCGATCGTCCGCAAGGGCCCGCCGATGTCGCCCTCCCGCGCATTGGCACGGACCGATTCGGAGAGCATGCGGACGCCCGATTTCAACTTGGGCGAAACGATATCCATCATCGCCTGCATGATCGAGGGCACGCCCGCCATCACGATGACGTTGCCGATCTTGAAGCCGGGGGCGAGAATGGTGGCGCTCTGGATCAGCTCGGCGCCATTGGGGATGCGGGCCATGCGCAGGCGGGCCTCGTTGAGGTCCTGCTCGCTCCAGCGCTCGCGGAAGCGTGCGACCACCTCGGGATGATGGTCGATGCCGACGCCGAAGGCCTTTGCCACGCTGTCGGCGGTGATGTCGTCATGGGTCGGCCCAATTCCGCCGGTGGTGAAGACATAGGTGTAGCGATGCCGCAGTGCATCCAACGCCGCAATGATGTCGGGCTCGTCATCGGAGACGACCCGGACTTCCTTCAGGTCGATGCCGATATTGGTCAGGTATTCGGCGATGAAGCCGATATTCTTGTCCTTGGTCCGGCCGGACAGAATCTCATCCCCAATGACCAGAATGCCCGCCGTGACGATCTCGCTCATAAACCTGTCCCTCACCTGTGGCGCCGACTTTGCCGAGGTAACGCGTTGAAGTCACGCGGTTTTGCTGCTGAAATAAGCAGTCCTCAGCCATTTTTTCAGGCACCTTTCCGGCCGTCCCCGTCAAATGCCCCAAGACTATGCTTCGAAGTCCATGCTTATCGCGCTGGCCCGGCCCTTGCTACTACCGGGGTAAGTCATGCACTCTCGCAAGCATGGCCACAGGACGTTGCGGTCTTCGCCAAGACCTATACGACCTGACCAGTGGCGGAACGCCTGGGGAGAACAGTCGGGATCTATGGCAGTCGCGTTTGACGAAATGAACATTCCAGGCGGGGACCTGCGCCCCGCCTATCAGGAGCTGGCACGCTGGCTCAAGGAGACGCCTCCCGAGGCGCTCGAATATCGACGCCAGGAAGCGGAGCTGTTGTTCCGCCGGATCGGCATCACCTTCGCGGTGTATGGGGATTCCGAGTCCACGGAGCGGCTGATTCCCTTCGACGTGATTCCCAGGATCATATCGGGCAAGGAATGGGCGCTCCTGGAGAAGGGCCTCAAGCAGCGCGTGCGGGCGCTGAACATGTTTCTGCGCGACATCTATCATGGCCGCGATATCCTGCGGGCCGAGGTCGTCCCCGCCGACCTGATCTTCCACAACCCGGTGTTCCGGCCCGAGATGAACGGCCAGCAGGTGCCGCACGACGTCTACGTGCACATCGCCGGCATCGACATCGTCAGGGTCGACGCCAACGACTTCATCGTGCTGGAGGACAATGCGCGCACGCCGTCCGGCGTGTCCTACATGCTGGAAAACCGCGAGATCATGATGCGGCTGTTTCCGGACCTGTTCGCCCGCCACAAGGTGGCGCCGGTCGAGCGCTATCCGGACGAGTTGCTCGCGGCCTTGCGCTCCGTCGCGCCGCTCAGCGCCTCTGCCGAGCCGACGGTCGCCCTGCTCACGCCCGGCGTCTACAACTCCGCCTATTACGAGCACTCCTTCCTCGCCGACAAGCTCGGCATCGAGCTCGTCGAGGGCAGAGATCTCATCGTCAAGAACAACGAAGTGTTCATGCGCACGACGGAAGGGTTGAAACGGGTCGACGTGATCTATCGCCGCGTCGATGACGACTTCCTCGATCCCCTCACCTTCCGTCCCGACTCCGTGCTCGGCGTGCCCGGGCTGATGTCGGCCTATGCGGCCGGCAACATCACGCTCGCCAACGCCGTCGGCACCGGGATCGCCGACGACAAGGCGATCTACTCCTACATGCCGGACATCGTGAAATTCTACCTCGGCGAGGAGCCGATCCTGAAGAACGTGCCGACCTGGCGCTGCCGCGAGCCGAAAGACCTCGCCTATGTGCTCGACAATCTGAGCGAGCTCGTCGTCAAGGAAGTGCACGGCTCCGGCGGCTACGGCATGCTGATCGGCCCCGCGGCGACGAAAGCGACCATCGAGGCCTTCCGCGAGAAGCTCAAGCGCGAGCCCGAAGGTTTCATCGCGCAGCCGACGCTGGCGCTGTCGACCTGCCCGACCTGCACCGCAAGCGGCCTCGCGCCGCGCCATGTGGACTTGCGGCCCTTCGTGCTGACGGGCAGCAAGCGCACCACAATCGTGCCGGGCGGGCTCACCCGCGTGGCGCTGAAGGAGGGCTCCCTGGTCGTGAATTCGAGCCAGGGCGGCGGCACCAAAGACACCTGGATACTGGACGAGTAGAGAGAATGCTGTCGCGTACCGCCGAAAACCTCTACTGGCTCGCCCGTTACGTCGAGCGCGCCGAGTATCTGGCGCGCACCATCGACGCGACGCTGCGCGTCACCGCCCTGCCGGCCACCTATGTCGGCAAGACCAACGAATGGGACTCGGCGCTGCTCACCGCCGGCGTCGCCGCGAGCTTCTATCAGACCTATGAGGAAGCCAACGAGCACAACGTCGTCGACTATCTTTCTTTCTCGGCGACCAACCCGTCCTCGATCAGGAACTGCATCGAGGCGGCGCGGCTCAACTCGCGCTCGGTACGCACCGCGCTCACCAGCGAGATGTGGGACACCATCAACTCGGCCTGGATCGAACTCCAGGCAGTCTGGAGCAAGGGCGCTTCGACGCGCGAGGACCTGGCAAAATTCCTGCGCTTCGTGCAGGAGACCTCGCTGCGCTTCGACGGCTCGGCCTACCGCACCATGCTGCGCAACGACGCCTACTGGTTCTCGCGGCTCGGCCTTCATCTCGAACGCGCCGACAACACCGCGCGCATTCTCGACGTGAAGTACCACGTGCTGCTGCCGGAGGAGGAACATGTCGGCGGCCCGCTCGACTTCTACCAGTGGAGCTCGATCCTCCGCTCGGTGTCGGCGCTCACCGCCTATCACTGGGTCTATCGCGAGACGTTGAAACCCTGGCTGATCGCGGACCTCTTGATCCTCAACGACACGCTGCCGCGGTCACTGGCGAGCTGCTACGGCAATCTCGTGCGCAATCTCGACCAGATCGGCGTCGCCTATGGCCGCCAGGGCCCGGCCCAGCGCCACGCCCGAGGCATCCGCAACCGACTGGAACACTCCAACATGAACGACATTTTCCAGCAAGGTGTGCATGAATTCATTCAGGAATTCATCGCGGACAATTCCAGGCTGGGCGAAATCGTCACGAAGCAGTATTTGATCTGATGTCCCCCGGCTGACGAAATGGGATACCGTCATGGCCGGGCGCGTCCCGGCCATCCACGTTCTTTCTTTCGCTCAGTGAGGAAGGGCGTGGATGCCCGGGTCAAGCCCGGCATGACGAGCTTCTTCGTGGTAGGCAGTCGGGCCTAATCACTAACTGCACTGGTCCACCATGCGCCTGCGAATTCAGCACACCACGACCTATCGCTACGAACCGGCGGCAACGAGCGTGATCCAGATCCTGCGCATGACGCCCGGCAGCCATGACGGGCAATATGTGGCGGAATGGCAGATCGACGTCTCCACCGACACCAAGCTCGACATGCACGAGGACGCCTTCGGCAACGTCACCCACGTGCTGTCCTGTGGTCCCGTCGCCGACATCAAGATCAGCGCCGAGGGCCTGATCGAGACCCACGACACCGGCGGCGTGCTGCGCGGCGCAGACGAGCGCTTTCCGTCGGCGCTTTTTTTGCGTTCGACCGAGCTCACCACGGTCAATCCGGCGATGGCGAGCTTTGCGCGTCAATTGCGCAGCGAAGCCGAGAGCGACACGCTCGGTTTCCTGCACGCGCTGATGTCGGAGGTCAGCGAGCACATGACGTTCGACGAGGACCCGACCAACAGCGGCACCTCGGCGGTCGAGGCGTTCACGCTCAAGCGCGGCGTCTGCCAGGACTACGCGCACATCTTCATCGCCTGCGCACGCACCGCCGGCGTGCCGGCGCGCTTCGTCTCCGGCCATTTCCTGCGCTCCGACGGTACCGTCCACCAGGACGCCGGCCACGCCTGGGCCGAGGCCTTCGTGCCGGATCTCGGCTGGGTCGGCTTCGATCCCGCCAACTGCATCTGTTCCACCGAGGCCCATGTCCGCGTCGCGATCGGGCTCGACTATCTAGGCGCTGCGCCGGTGCGCGGCACCCGCTATGGCGGCGGCGCGGAGACGCTGACAGTCGCGGTGAGGGTGGATCAGGCCGGACGTTCAGGGCAGTCGCAATCGCAGTGGCAGGGATAGTTGTCTAAAGCGCGATGAGATTGGGACGAATCGTCATCGCGCTTTAGGTTGTTGTTTGAGCATGATCTCCGTGCAAACGCGTTCCGCGTTTGTCGCGAGGGAAAACCGCTTCACACTTTTCCGGATCATGCTCTAGCGGTTCGGATATCTAGCTGCCCGGCGCGCTGTACGAGGAGCGCAACTTGGCCGCGTTCTGTCGGACCTGCTTGATCTCGTCCTGCGTGAACAGGCTGTCCACGTCTGAATGAAACTGTCGCTAGTACGATGCCCCGCAGTAGGCATAAATGCCGCCAGTGACCACCGAGATTTCGGCACATCCCGGTAGCGGCTCTCTTGGCAAGATGTGACTAGTCACTTCCAAGTTCATTGATCCACATCAAAGCGCTGGACCATTGGCACAGCGGCATCATGGTGCCGGCGAGATCGCTCAGTTGCGCGCCGGGATTTTGTTGAATGTCACGTTTGCCCTCCCTGCAGCGCCGTGAGTTGATGTGTGAACCTCGCAGCAGCCGGAGCATACTCACATTCGTAGGCGGTAAATTCGCTCGGAGTAGCAGGAGCGCCGCGGACTGATGATGCGCTGGATACCGCTGATCGGCTTTATCGCGCCCTTGGGGCTGTGGCTGATGCCATTACCGACAATGGGGCGCGACCTCGATGCGCGTCATGCGAACTCGCCACTCAAGCCGTGGTTTGACCAACTGAAAAGCCGCAACGGCCTCTGCTGCTCGTCCGCCGACGGCTACGTCGTCGAAGACGCCGACTGGGAAACGAAGAACGGTCACTATCGCGTGCGAGTGCCAAAGAGTCCCGACTCCAAAATCATGGTGTGGGTCGAGGTGCCGGACAATTCCGTCATCAGCGAGCCTAACAAGGCTGAGCGGGCCATGGTCTGGCCTGTCTATTTCGAGGGCGATTCAGACGACGAGGACTACCCCTACATATTCATCCGCTGCTTTATGCCCGGGAGCATGACCTAGATCGGCAGCTCTTACGCCAGGAGGGAATGGATGAGGCGTAGAGTACGTCTGGCCCAGAGCCGAAGAAACTCGAAAAGTTACGCATGTCCGCTGTCACGGGTGGACCGGACTCTCCTGGCGCTGCCCTTGACCGCCGCTTGTGACCGTGAATGGGCCTCGCTTTGCGGTAGAAGCAAGCCCAACTCGCGGGCTCGTCGTTTGACGGAGGCGATGTGACGTCCTAGCTCTCTCGCTATCGCCGGCACAGTTTCCTTCCGATGCGCGAGCTCGATGAGCAGCTTGGTCTCGTCGTCGGCCCATTTGCGGGGTTTTACAGGCTCCATTGCTGTCCTCGCTTCGAGGATCGAAACTTGAACTACATACGACTGTGATTCGGGCGCGATGAAGGCGGACCACCGCTTACGCTTTGCACGAAGCTGGCGTACCTGCCACGTCTCCTTGTGGATGCTGCAACAGTCGGGCCTCTATCGCGGCGTGCAATATCTGGACTGTGAGCGGGTTCACAACAGCGCCGCAGATGACATGCTACGTTTTCGATAATTGCCGGGACTTCTTGAGCATCTCCGTTTTAAGATCGAATAAGCAACCTCTTTGGAGGTTCTCATGTTCAGACAATTCTTTTTGGTCGTAGCCGTTGGTTCTTTAGCGCTACTCGACTCACCCAAAGCCGATTGTCGTGATGATCTGGGGCCTAGCGTCGCCGCCGGGTCATCTTCGGTTCAGCTCCGACTCGATGCAGCTCGATCTGCGGAAGAGCTGTTGGATGAGGTTGCGAGTTGGCTCTCCTCGAATTTCGATCTGCCGGCAATCAAGGATCACCCGGCCATTGAATTCGCCTCGAAAGCAAAACTTGCGACCATGCGCGCTTCGGATCATGCGCATTGGCAGGGTCTCACGCAGGATGAGGGCATCGATCGACTGGCTCAGCGCACGGTTGTCGCGCTTTATGACAACAATTCGAAAACCATCTTCCTTCCGGACGATTGGATTGGAAAATCACCCGCGGACCAGTCGGTCCTGGTTCATGAGATGGTCCATCACCTTCAAAATATGGCCGAGTTCAAGTTTGAATGCCCGATGGCACGAGAGAAGCTAGCCTACCTGGCTCAAGACAAATGGCTGCGGCGGTTCGGAACGAGCCTGGAGAGCGAATTCGACGTCGACATGTTCACGGTGCTGATTTCCTCTGCATGTATGTACTGACCACGATCGTCCCAGCATCGTCTGAAGGGCCAGACTGCGGCTCTCTGTCGAAAGGCGTCGTTTCCAAATAGGTGCCGATTCAAAGTCTCGTCCGTACACGAACACAGTTGCCGCGATGGTCAGATGCTTGGCTGCCCTTGCAATTATTTTGGCGCTCTGGGTGATGGTGCGGGGGCAGCAATATCATTTTGTCCCGCTGCCAACGGGACCCATGCCTGCTGTGCTCATCCCGTGAGGGATCTACCCAATGCGTCGACGAAACACGTCTCGTTTCCGAGAGTGGCCCCAACTCGGACGTCTGATTAGTTCGCTATTGCGCCGCTAATGGGGACATAGCGGACTTCATGCGCGCTCTGACTGCTGCGCGAGTTTATGAGCATACGCCCTAATACTCGCAATTCCTGTAGTCCGATGCTTCGCAGGCCTGCAACATCTCGTTCGCGCGAGCCATGTCTTGCGTCGTCATCGTCGCCGAGACGGTCTTGAGCTCCGCCTTGGCCTTGGCATCGCCGCGGGAGGCAGCGAGGCTCAGCCACATGAAGGCGTGCGCCGAGCTCTTCGCCACGCCCTGCCCGCGCTGATACATCGCGCCCAGCATGCCTTGCGCCTTCGCATTGCCGGCCTTCGCCATGCCGCGGAACACCTGGATCGCCGGGACATAGTCGCCGCGGTTATAGGCGGCCATACCGTCTTCCCATGGGCCGGCCATGGCCGCAGAGCTCGTCATGCCCAGCGCAGCCGCGATCAGGCTGCCGATCACCAGCTTTCTCATCTCCCCCTCCTCATCCCTTCCCCTTGCCTTCTAGCGGGTCGGTACGGCGCGCACCAAGGAAAGGTTTCACGGGGCCGGCGGCCCCGGGGGAAATGGGGTTGGAGGGCCACGCGAAATTGGCTACTAGTCTTGCGCAACTGTTCGCGTTCGAGGACTGAAATGACCTATTGCTGCGGAATCCTGGTTCGGGAAGGTCTGGTCATGATCGCCGACACCCGGACCAATGCGGGGCTGGACAACGTCTCGACCTTCCGCAAGCTGCACATCTTCTCCAAGCCCGGCGACCGCATCATGGCGATTGCGAGCGCCGGCAACCTTGCAATCAGCCAGTCGGTGCTGTCGACGCTCACCGAGGGTCTCGAGGACCCCGACACCGGCGACATCGAAACGCTGATGAACGCGCCGACGATGTTCCAGGCGACGCAGCGTATCGGCCGCGCCATCCGCGCTGTGCATTTGACCGAGGCTGCACCGCTCAAGGCCGAAGACATCAATTTCGACGTCTCGTTCCTGTTCGGCGGCCAGATCAAGGGCTCGCGGATGCGGCTGTTCATGGTCTACCCGGCCGGCAACTTCATCGAATGCACCACCGACACGCCTTACCTGCAGATCGGCGAGCACAAATACGGCAAGCCGGTGCTCGACCGCGCCATGCATTACGACGTCGAGCTCTATGAGGCACTGAAGACCGGCCTGATCTCGATGGATTCGACCATGCGTTCCAACCTCGGCGTGGGGCTCCCGATCGACGTTCTGGTCGCACGCACGGATGTCTGCGAGGCCGATCTCAACCATCGCATCGAGGCGGGCGAGCCCTATTTCCACGACCTGCGCTCGCGCTGGTCGGCGGCCTTACGCGCGGCGCATCAAAACATTCCGCGGCCGCCCTACAAGAACGACAAAGAATCCAAAACCTGACAGAGAAGAAAAGGCAGGAAACGATGAGCGAAGCGAAAAAGATCGCAGTGGTGACCGGCGCCGGCACCGGTGTCGGACGCGCAGCCGCACTGGCGCTGATGAACGCCGGTTTCACTGTGGTGCTGGCCGGCCGCCGGCTCGAGATGCTTGAGGACACCGCAAAGCTTGGACCTGCCGGAAAGAGCCTCTGCGTCTCCGCCGATATGACCAATCCCGGCTCGATCGCCGCGCTGTTCGCCAAGGTCTCGGAGACCTATGGGCGCCTCGATGTGCTCTTCAACAATGCCGGCATGGGCGCCCCTCCGGTGAACTTCGAGGATCTCAGCCTCGAGCAGTGGCAGGCGGTGGTGAACACCAACCTCACCGGCCCATTCCTCTGCACCCAGCACGCCTTCCGCATCATGAAGGACCAGAACCCGCGCGGCGGCCGCATCATCAACAACGGCTCGATCTCCGCGCACGCGCCGCGGCCGTTCTCGGCCGCCTACACCTCGACCAAGCACGCGATCACGGGCCTCACCAGGGCCAGCAACCTCGACGGCCGCGCCTACGACATCGCCGTCGGCCAGGTCGACATCGGCAATGCCGCAACCCCCATGACCGACCGCATGGTCGCCGGCCCCGGCGTGATGCAGCCCGATGGCACGATGAAGCACGAGCCGCGAATGGACGCGAAGGCGGTCGGCGATGCCGTCGCCTACATGGCCGGCCTGCCGCTGGACGCCAACGTGCTGTTCATGACGGTCATGGCGACCAAGATGCCGTTCGTGGGGCGCGGCTAAGTGCTTTCGCTCTCCCCGCTTGCGGGGAGAGCGTCGGGCTCTGCCCAAAAAAAACGAAAAACAACCCCATGCACAGTAGGCGTGGCCGCCGCCAGAGGTATTATTTTACTCCAGCCGCTCCACCTTTCGCAGGCCCGGAAACAGCTTCATCCACAACAGCGCGACCGCGATGGTGCCGATGCCGCCCAGCACGGCGGCCGGCATGGCGCCGAACAGCGCCGCAGTGAGCCCGCTCTCGAACTGCCCGAGCTGGTTCGAGGCGTTGATGAAAAGGAAGTTGACCGCGCCGACGCGGCCACGCATCTCGTCTGGCGTCGAGAGCTGCACCAGCGAGAAACGGATCACGACACTGATCGTATCGGCGGCGCCCAACACCGCGAGCGCCAGCACCGACAGCCACATCCACTGCGACAGCGCAAACACCACGGTGGCGATGCCGAACACGATCACGGCCTGAAACATCCTGATGCCGACGTGGCGCGAAATGGCATGGCGCGCCAGCACCATGGTCATCAAGAGCGCACCGACCGCAGGCGCGGCGCGCAGGACGCCGAGACCAAGAGGGCCGGTCTGGAGAATATCGCGGGCATAGATCGGCAACAGCGCGGTGACGCCGCCAAACAGCACCGCGAACAGGTCGAGCGAGATAGTGCCGAGGATCGCCGGATTGCCGCGGATGAAGCGGACGCCCGCGTAGATGTCGTCGTCCGCGGCGTCCTTGGCGATCGCCTGCGGGCCCGGCTGGATCATGCCCGTGAAGATCATGCCAAGAATCCAGAACACCACCATCACGCCATAGGCGAAGTGCGGCGCGACCGCGTAGGCGAAGCCGCCGAGCGCCGGCCCGGTGATGGTCGCGACCTGCGCCGCGCCGCTGGCAATCGCAGTTGCCCGCTGGAGCGAGCCCTGCGGTGCGATCAACGGCAGCAGCGCCGCGGTGGTCGGACTTTCGAACGCGCCGGCGATGCCGAGCGCGAAGGTGGCGACGAAGATCTGCACCTCGCCGATGGCGCCAAGATAGGTGGTCGCGGCGAGATAGAGCGCGGTCGCGGCTTCCGCGAGCTGGCAGAGCTGGACGACGCGCTTGCGCTCGAAGCGGTCGGCGGCGTGGCCTGCGACGAACACCAGCAGCGCTGTGGGGAGGAACTGCACCAGCCCAACCATGCCCAGCGCGAAGGCGCTTCCCGTGAGATCGTAGATTTGCCAACCGATCGCGACCGCCGCGATCTGGCTGGAAAAGCGCGACAGGCTGCGCGAGAGCAGAAAAAACAGGAATGGCGGGTGCTTGAGGAGTTCGCCGGCACTGACCGGCGGGTTCGCGGACATTGGCTGCTCTTGAAGCTGCTCTCTTTCGGCGAGGCCCGTGGCCGCGCGCGAATGGTGTTGACGCTGAGCCGTGACTGAGGCCGGAAGTCTTGTCAACAGCCGGTCGAGCCCGGTGCGCCCCGGCATTGCCTTTGCATCGGCCCGGCTGCCATAATCATTGCGGGATTGGGGACATCATGCTGCGACTGCAATCAGCACTCGGCATTTTCGCATTGCTGTTGATCGCCTGGGCGCTGGCGGAGAACCGTCGCGCGGTCTCGCTGCGTCAGGCGGGAATCAGCCTCGTCGTCACCTTCCTCACTGCGATCGTCCTGCTCAAGCTGCCGTTCGTCGCGCATGCCTTCGGCGCCATCAACGACGCGGTCGGCGCGATTTCGGCGGCCTCGCGCGCCGGCACGTCGTTCGTGTTCGGCTATGTCGGCGGCGGCCCCCTGCCCTACGACCTCAAGGCACCCGGTGCCGATTTCATCCTTGCCTTCCAGGCGCTGCCGATCGTGCTGGTGATGAGCGTGCTGACGACGCTGCTGTTCTATTGGCGCGTGCTGCCCCCGATCGTTCGCGGCATGGCGTGGTTGCTCGAGCGCACCCTGGGCGTCGGCGGCGCGGTCGGACTGTCGACCGCGGCGAACATCTTCCTCGGCATGGTGGAAGCGCCGCTGTTCGTGCGGCCGTACCTGGTGCAGATGACCCGCAGCGAATTGTTCCTGGTGATGACCGGCGGCATGGCCGGCATTGCCGGCACGGTGCTGGTGCTCTACGCGACGCTGCTTGCGCCGCTGATCCCGGATGCGGCCGCGCATTTCGTCATCGCCTCGGTGCTCGGCGCGCCGGCGGCGATCCTGATCAGCCTGATCATGGTGCCGGAGACCAGCGACCGGCTCACCGGTGGCTCGCTGGAAGACCCTGACATGCACGCCTCCGGCACGATGGATGCGATCGTCAAGGGCACCTCCGCAGGGCTCGAGTTGCTGCTCAACATCGTCGCCATGCTGATCGTGCTGGTGGCGCTGGTTTATCTGGTCAACGCGGTGCTCGGGCTGCTGCCGAACATCGGCGGCACCGCAATCTCGCTGCAACGATTGCTCGGACTCGTGATGGCGCCGGTATGCTGGCTGATGGGGCTGCCGTGGGATCAGGCCGTCACGGCCGGCAGCCTGATGGGCACCAAGACGGTGCTCAACGAGCTGATCGCCTATGTCGATCTGTCAAAGCTCGCCCCCGACGCACTCGATGCGCGCTCGCGCCTGATCATGCTCTACGCGATGTGCGGCTTCGCCAATTTCGCGAGCCTCGGCATCATGATCGGCGGCCTCGGCGTCATGGCTCCGGACCGGCGCGATGAGATCAACGCGCTCGGGCTGAAGTCGATCGTGTCGGGGACGCTGACGACGTGTTTGATAGGCGCGATCGTGGGGGTGTTGACGTAGGCACCGTCATTGCGCGGAGCCACCCGGTCCCGCCTCCGGCGGGCCGGATGACAGGCTCCGCGACGAACCGATCCAGAGTGCATCCGCGGAGACATTTCTGGATTGCTTCGCTTCGCTCGCAATGACGGCGGAATTCCTAGCACGCTTACGCCGTGATCTCGACCGTCTTGAACTCGGCCGGCAGGATGATCTCCAGCAGTTCGACGTCGTCGGAATAGTCGAGGATCATGTGCTTGATCTTCGGCGGCTGGGTCCAGGCGCTGCCTTGCTTCATCAGCGTCTCGCCCTGGCCGTCCAGGTAGGTCTTCACCCAGCCCTTGAGCACGTAGACCATCTGGAATTCGACGTCGTGATAGTGGAGCTTTGACACCTCGGCCGGATTGCAAGGCGGCAGCAGGCGGATGACGTGGGCTTGGGCGAGACCGTGCGTTGCCGCAGCAATGCCGAGATCGCGGTACTGCGCGTAGGCGCGCAGGCCGTCGGCTTTGAAATCCTCCTCACGATGATGGCTGACGGCGATGTGCTGCTTGGGCCGGGTGCGCGTTTTGGCTGGCGTTGTGCGAGCTTTCGTCTTCACCGCTTTGCGTGCTGACGACCGCGCGGCGACCTTGTGGCCGTGCCACTTCTTTTTCACCGCTGATTGCGCCGCGCTGCGCGAGGTCACCTTCCGCTTGGCCATTGTCTCCTCCCGTTCTTGTTCTGGAGGCAAAAGCTAGCACAGAATTTCGAAATCGTAGGGTGAGCAAAGCGAAGCGTGCCCACCGCTCACGAGCGCAACCGCGGAGTGATGGTGGGCACGGCGCATTCGCGCCTTTGCACACCCTACAGCTCCGACCTACAACTCTGCGGCGCCGTTCAGTTCAGCCTGAACACGCCGTCGACCGCGCGCAGTTCGGCGGGCTTGATCAGCTTGGAGTGCGCCACCGTCACCGAATAGAGCGGACCGTCGAGCTTCTCCTCCCAGAAGGCGAGGAAATCCGTCAGCGCCGGGAATTTCGGGAACAGATCGTAGTTCTGCCAGATGTAGGTCTGGAGCAGCGAGGGATGATCCGGCATCCGATACAGAATCTGCGCCGTCGTCAGCCCGTAACCCAGCAATTGTCTCCGGAAGTCGTCGGAAACACCCCCAACCCGCAAGCCCATGCCAGCCTCCTTTGCAGGAGCGCATATTCAAGGGGTGGCTTACTCGGACTGCCCCAAAGAGCCACCCGGTGGAGATGCGCTCACATGAGAGAAATGTGACGCATGCTGCCAACCGATCTCAAGCCCAAAAGTTTGACAAGTTGTTGAAATTCAATGCTTTAGCAGCAGATCGCGATGCCTGCTAATAGCCGGGCGGGCCCGGTTAACGATGGAAAATGATTTTGGCAGACAGGCCTTCTGAGTGCTGATTTTTCTGCTAGAAGCCCTTGCTCCCGTAAAAAACCTGTCCTATCTCCATTTCGCCTGCGTAGCACTCGCGGGCATCGACTGCTAACAACCCAAAAATCTCCATCTCGTGCAAATGCTTAGGAGGACTGCATGAAATTCCGTCCGCTTCACGACCGCGTCGTGGTCAAGCGCATCGACGCAGAAGAGAAGACCGCTGGCGGCATCATCATTCCCGATACGGCCAAGGAAAAGCCCTCCCAGGGCGAAGTGATCGCCGTCGGCCCCGGCGGCCGCGACGAGAGCGGCAAGCTGATCCCGATCGACGTCCAGGTCGGCGACCGCGTGCTGTTCGGCAAGTGGTCGGGCACCGAGGTCAAGATCGACGGCCAGGACCTGTTGATCATGAAGGAAAGCGACATCATGGGCGTGCTCGAAGCTCCCGCTTCGAAGAAGAAGGCCGCCTAATTCAACCGCTCGCACCGCTCACCCCTGAGGAGCGCCTGCCGGGCGCCTCGCCAAGGGTGAGATGAGACCAAGACAACTCAGGGAAACCAATATGTCAGCCAAAGAAGTGAAATTCGGCGTTGACGCCCGCGACCGCATGCTGCGCGGCGTCGACATCCTCGCCAACGCCGTGAAGGTCACGCTCGGCCCGAAGGGCCGCAACGTCGTCCTCGACAAGTCGTTCGGCGCCCCCCGCATCACCAAGGACGGCGTCACCGTCGCCAAGGAGATCGAGCTCGACGACAAGTTCGAGAACATGGGCGCCCAGATGGTGCGCGAAGTCGCCTCCAAGTCCGCTGATGCGGCCGGTGACGGCACCACCACCGCGACCGTGCTCGCGGCTGCGATCGTCCGTGAAGGCGCCAAGGCGGTTGCCGCCGGCATGAACCCGATGGACCTCAAGCGCGGTATCGACCTCGCCGTCGACGCCGTTGTCGCGGACCTCCAGAAGAACTCCAAGAAGGTCACCTCCAACGAAGAGATCGCCCAGGTCGGCACGATTTCGGCCAACGGCGACGCGGAGATCGGCAAGTTCCTCGCCGACGCCATGAAGAAGGTCGGCAACGAGGGTGTCATCACCGTCGAGGAAGCGAAGTCGCTCGAGACCGAGCTCGACGTCGTCGAGGGCATGCAATTCGACCGCGGCTACATCTCGCCCTACTTCGTCACCAACGCCGACAAGATGCGCGTTGAAATGGACGACGCCTACATCCTCATCAACGAGAAGAAGCTCTCCTCGCTGAACGAGCTGCTGCCGCTGCTCGAGGCCGTGGTGCAGACCGGCAAGCCGCTGATCATCGTCGCCGAGGACGTCGAGGGCGAGGCGCTCGCCACGCTCGTCGTGAACCGTCTGCGCGGCGGCCTGAAGGTCGCGGCCGTCAAGGCTCCGGGCTTCGGCGATCGCCGCAAGGCCATGCTGCAGGACATCGCGATCCT